>NZ_JAESIT010000009.1:0-230341 GCF_016756935.1 Chryseobacterium sp. KMC2 | reverse complement strand
TTACCGATGAACAGGTTATAGCTTCGGAAATTCATCAGTTTCCAGATTTTTTACTGTATGAGCTGCATGATGGTCTTTTATTCCGGAAAGATGCGTTGGTTCCAAGTAAAAAGATGCGCTCTGCTTTACTTTGGACGCCGATAGATAAGGCATTGTGCCTTACATTTCCGGCTTCTAATCAAAATTATTTCGGAATTAGTGAAAAAATTCAGATCCGCTTAAAAGAAAATAATGAAGAACAGCCGGTAATTGCTTTATTAAGCCGAATATCAGATATTAGTGAAAGCATAGCCGGAACAGCAAAATTTAAGCTTGAAAGAATAAACTGGACAACCATAGGAGATAAAGCACTGTTCTTAGGAACGCCGTTATTAAGCCTTCCGGGAAAAACATATTGGACAAAAGACAAGCATCTTCTGCCTTCAGGTTTGGATTTTGAGTTTAAAAATATGAGTACATTTTTACAGCAGAAATATAATAAAGAATCAGACGGGTGGCTTTTATGGGATGAAAATGGAAATTATTTTTCCTTAAAGGATACTGATTTCCGTCAGTTGTCTGTCAGCTCATTCCGTCTTACTGAAAAATCAAAAGAATGGAATTAAAGGTATACTTCCAGTCCTATGAAAATTATTTCTGGGAATGGAAAACCGATGAAGATGTTCCCGGAGATTCCGGGTATCATGATCATAACCTGCTCTCTGTCCCGGGAGTGGGAGCCATTGCTTACAGACCCTATGTAATGGAAATCCTGAAAGAGCTGCAGCTGCAGGGATGGCCTCCGTTTGGAGCATTGCTTATGGTTTTATATGCCATGCAGGAAGGATATACCGATTTTGAAACTCCCTTAAAACGTACAGCTGACTTCTACAGTATGGGGAATTTTGAGTTTAATGCAGTAAGAGAAATTGAATTTCTTGAAAAAATAAAATCACTCCCCAAAACTTATAAACAGGGACAAAATAGAATTATACTTTTGCAGATTCTCTTTAAAGATGTACATCACAGGATCTCTTCTGTGAATGCAGAACTTAATCTGAATGCCTATTATAAAAGACCTCACGAACTGGCTTCAAGTGCAGAAAAAAAATATGCCGGACCATCTGTTTTGAATAGAGATTTAAAAGCATTGGATCTCAATGAGAAATTTCCTACCGTTCAGTCTATCATTGATGCAATGAAAGGACTTGTGGAGGAACCTGAACTGGATGATGAACTGGTACAGGAAGAAACAACCTCAGATACAGATAAAGACTTTATCAGGGAATTGGTGGAAGAGCCCAAAACATTTCAGGTAGGAAGCCTTATCAAAAGGATCTGGAGCGGACTGAAAATTCCGATGCGTCACCTTTCTCCGGGAGAGCAACCCATTGGAGGAATTTCTGATATGACTAATAAAGGCGACTTTCACAGAATGCTTCTTTCAGAATTTGCCAATGAAGATGAAATATTTATGAGCCGTGTGGCCAATAATGAGGCCCTTTATATACAAAGAGAAATTCCCCCTGAAGAAAATATTTTTGAGCGGGTAATCCTGATCGACACCTCCCTTAGAAATTGGGGAACCCCAAAAGTGTTGGCTTTTGCTTCAGCTTTGGCAATTATTAAACATCCCAAAGCCCATTCAGAATGCAGGGTTTTTGCCTTGGGACAAGATAGTGTTCCGATGTCGTTCAACAAGGTAGAAGAAGTTATTGAAAACCTTAACAAAGTGAGCCCCGTTCTTGAGGTTTCAGAGACACTGGAAAGTTTTTTTAGCGGACAGTATTCTGAAAAAGATATTGAAGTTTTCTTTATTACCCATCAGGAAAATATAAAAGATGAAAAGGTTCAGAGAGTAATCCATGAAAACAGAGAAAAACTCAAATTTCTGGTAACAACTACATCAGACGGCGAGATCAATTTTTATAAACATGATAAAGGAGCAAGAAAACATATTCAGAAAATAAAGCTTCCTCTACAGGAGTTATGGGCTAATCCGCCACGAAGAAAGCATGTGGCTGAAAATATCAATGGGAAAAAAACGGATCTTCCTCAAAATTATCCTATTTTATTTCCAATGCCTGTCAGTAAGATCGCTCAGTTTTTATATGAAGGGGAATTTTTTGTTTTAAGTTCCAAAAAGCATTTGCTGAAAACCTATCTGTCAGATAACTATTATGACAGACATTCTTATGACTATTATAAAACATTCCATGGCTGTGAGGTTTTATTTGAAAAGATTTCTGTAAAACCAAGAGGACAGTTTGCATTGGCGAAAAATAAACAGCAGCATTTTATCCTGTGTCAATATCAGGCCGATAAAAAATTAATTTCCAAGCTTAACATCAATACAAAAGAATATTCTGAGCAGAATCTCACCGGAATGAATATTGGAGACTCCTATGAACTGCTGTATTTTGGTAAAAGTTTTTATCTGTACCATTCTGCCAATCCAGTTCATTACAAAATAAATATTGATGGAAATGTTTCGCTGGAAGCTATTTCCGGTAAGGAAAAAGAGATAGAAAGAAACAAAGCGAAAGTTGAGGTGGAAGTAGCCAAACTCGATAGAAGCGGATTAAAAATTATCAATAGTTTTAATAAAATAGGAATTAATGAAAATCATAATCTGGTGATTTCAGATAATGAGCTTAGCAGTCTCTACGAAAATTCATTAAATCTTAGCAAAAACAAATCTGAAATTAAAATTTTTGCAGAGCAGAATAAAAATAAATTTACCTTTCCCGATGGAAGCGAAATTATTACAGATTCCCGGGGAATACTGACTTTTATAAGCAGTAATAAAAGAATTGAAGAGTTTTTTGTTCCCTCCACAGCATACGGATTTTTATCGTTGGCTACGTATACAGAATTTGGAGGTTCAGAATATTATCTTCCCGAACATGCCTTGTTGAAAGTGAAAACTATGGAAGAAATGTGTTCCCGGTTTTTAAAAGCATTTATAGAACAGATCTTGGATTATGGAGCTTAGAATTAAACCTTTTCCGAAAAACAGATATCCTAAAAAAGGGCTTTTAATTAAAGGCTCTTCACCTGTAGTATGGCTTCAGGAAATGGAGGTACTTGAGATCAACCTAAATCACGTTCAATCTTTTGCTATCCCATCAGATATTCCCAATTTACTGTATGGGTGTTTTCTTATTTTTAACGATCAAATTCCACATGAGATTGGGAGAAATGCTTACTTTCAGTCGGTAAATGACAGGTTTTTTATACCTGAAAATACAACCTTTTATCCTAAGATTAATCCGGAAGACTGGGAACATCTGGATTCCCGGCTTATCATTATGCATCCAGAGTTTGGATTGGTCAAACTATCGGAAGAAATCGATTGGATTACTTTAATTCAGGAACCTGACAAAATAAAGGAAATAATCAGAAAACCATTAAGTGGTGTTCATATTCCTCAGAACATTGAGAGCTATACTGTAGAAATGGATGATGAAAAAATCCTGGAAGCATTACAGCCAAAACAAACTGAAGAAGAATGGATGAAAAACCTGCCTTTTGATCTCAAAAAGGTAATGGCCGGAAATAAAAAAGAAATTGAAAAGTATTTAAAATATATTGAAAAATATCCTGAAAGAGCTATCGAGCTAGGAGTTCCTTTGGATATTATGGGAACTTCCAGAGGAGATGGTTTTGAAAAATTTACCTGGTTTGAAGGTTTATTTGGAAGCTCTGATGGTAAACCTGAAACTAAAAGGGTGAGAAACTCAAGACGGATTTTTTGGGCAGTATTGGTGATTGCTGTTATTTTAAGATTTGCATTGCCATCCGATAAAAATAAGAAAGAGCAGGAAGAGACTGGCATTTCTTCAGGAAGTATTGTTACCGATGCAGTCAAAGCCCCTTCAGATATGGTGGCCTTTCAATCCGGAATCTCGGAAATAGATCAGAAAATTGATTCTATATATCAGGAAAAAAGAACAGCCTTATCTAAGGAAGTACGTGTGGCGAGTACAATGATAGCGGCCAAAGAGAAGGAAAGGGAACAGTACAGAAAAGCAGGAGGAAGAAGCCTTAATGAAATCAGTCCTGATATAGACAAGCTTGTTACCAAAGAAAAACAGAGCAGGGATTCTCTCAAAATAGTGTACACCAAGAAGATTAAAAAGCATATTGAAGAGAGAACAGAAAAACTGAAACGGAGGCTTTCAGATTCCCTGAAACAATATAGCAGAGGAGAACCTGTCAATGGAGATGTGGTAAAATACCTGGTCAAGAAGAAACAAGTCCTGATGGCAGATTCTTTAGGACGACTTTATGGTACCATAGATCTCATAGATGCTTCTTCAGCACCTGTTGGAAAATCTAAGGTAAAAGGAGTGGAAGCAGGAGGGAGCAAGCCGGAAGAAAAGGCTCCGGTTTCAGATATTCTTTATCTGATTATTTTTATGATTGGTGCAGTGGGAATCTATCTCTTTATCTTTAAGAAAAAAGCCTTACATCTCGGAGGTGATAATGTACCGGGCTGGATAAAATTTCTTTTAATTGCCATACTTATCACCATGTTGGTATACCTGTTTTATCCGTTGGTGAAAATGTTTGGTTATAACTGGTTTGTATGGGCCCTTATCATTTGTGTTATATTACTTCTTTACCGTCTGTTCAGGGAAGATAAAACCATTTTAAACACTGAAGATGATGAATAAACAGAAATTTATAGACAAATTCATGGCTGCCTTTGTCCTTTTAGTGATGTTTAAGGTGATCGGAATCGTAGCCCAGCTATTTCATGAAAGTTTCTGGAGTGTGGTGGGTACTTTGGTGATTTTCTTAGTAGTGGCATTTATTATCCTTATTGTAATTGCTGCTTTAAAAGATAAAGAACGGAATGCACAAAACTCAGGAAAAAGAGGTGCAGGTGGAGGAAGCTTTTATCTGGAAAGCTCATTGTTTGACAGAATAAGAAGTAAATATGAAGAACTCGCTGAGAAATATATTGCAGAAAAAGAGTATAAAAAAGCAGCAAGAGTCTACATGAATTTACTTCAGGATAATTACAGAGGAGCAAAAACCCTGGAAGATGGGGCATTTTACAATGAAGCTGCGGCGGTATATCTTAAGAAATTAAACAATAAATCTGATGCTGCCATCTGCTATGAAAAAGCAAAACAATACAAAAAGTCTATTGATCTTTACAAAGAGATGGAGCAGAAGGAGAAGGTAGGTGATCTTTATAAAAAAATCAATGACCTTGAAAACGCCCATACTTATTACCAAATGGTTGCTGATGACTATACAGCCAATAATCAGATGGTAAAGGCTTCTTTGGTCTATCGTAAAAAGATGGAAAATAGAGAAGAGGCACAAAAAGTATTGTTGAAAGGATGGGAGGAGGATAAAGATCCTTTCAACTGCCTGAATAACTATTTTGCCAATATCCATGATGTTCAGAAGCTGGAAACGGAAATTAGGAATTTATATGAAAAGACTCCGGATTATAAAAAGATGACCTACCTGGATGCCATGAAACATGAGTTCAGAAAAGATCCGAAATTACAAACAACAACCAGAAACATTGCTTATCAAATCATTGCCGAAAAAGTAGGAACACGTTCGGAAATTGTAAACGAACTGAAATTTTTCAATCCCGATGACGAGGTGATCCTGAAAGATATCTCCAGATTTAAGACCGGAAGAAATAAGATGTTCAGACATTGAAAGTAAATGTTACATTTAAAATCCATTAGAAAATAGTACGAATTTTAAAGCCAGGTGTAGCAAAAAAATGAGCGCTCAAAACAACTGTTTTATTACCCCATCCTGTGAAAATTATAAAATAATTACAAAAAAGATTTATCTTTGCCCCAGAAAATTATGACAATACAAAGAGCACATATCAATGCAGAACTATGCGGACGCCCATCTACAAAGGGGTTATTCGGATATGAATGGACGATATGGAATGAGGCAAAATGTGCTGACTTTGGAAATTATTTACTGTAAACCCGTAAAAATTTAATCAAAATACTGCAAAAACGCCTCGATTTTTCGAGGCGTTTTTTGTTTTTTAGGTCAGAAATTATTTAGAATGAAAAAAAATAACCATAAACATGAAAATTTAATAACTAACAATGAAACTTTAATACGATAAAATAGAGTGATAAGCAACCCGGTGAGAGACAGTCATTTAGGTAATTAAGATATCCGCAATATATTGCGGACAGGTATTTCTTATTCTTAAAATACGATATAATCCACTGATTTTCAATGAGTTAATTTGAAAATTTATTTGCGGGTTTCAAAAAATCATATTTACTTTGCAACCGAAAATTGAAAGCAACAGGTTTTCAGAATTTCAAAAAATAATTTAAAAACAAACAAAAAATAAAATGAAACAATTACATAACATATTCAATCTGTATTCAAGAGTATTCGGACAAGAGCCGATATCTCCTCTGTGTATTATTGATGGTGGAATTGTGGATAAAAGGTGCTTATATACGTGGGTCAGTGAATGATTTCTTACGTTAGAATATATAAAGCACCTCCCGAAAAGAGGTGCTTTTTTTATGGTTTCTTTAGCTTATTTGGTAAAGCGCCGGTCTGTGGAACCGGAGAACAGGGTTCGATCCCCGAAGATACCCAAAATGATCTCATAGCTCAAGTGGTTAGAGTATCGGTCTTATACACCGAAGGTTGAAGGTTCAAGTCCTTCTGAGATTACAAAAATGGTTCCGTAGCTCAACTGGATAGAGCATGGGTTTTCTAAACCCAGGATTAGAGGTTCGACTCCTTTCGGAATCACAAAGATTCACGGAAAATTTCAGCTCCGACTGTCTCTCGGAAAAGAATTTTGAAGTGAATCTGTAAAACTGGAAAGATAACGGTGGTTGTTTACCCGTCTTGGACGCGGGAGGTCGCAAGTTCGAATCTTGCTTTCCAGACAAAAAAGTGAATAAGTCAATGGTAAATGTTGCTATATAAGTGAATTAAAAAACAACCATAAAGAACACTGACTGTTCACATAGTAAAATGATTTCGTAGCTCAAGTGGTTAGAGTGTCGGTCTGATACACCGAAGGTTGAAGGTTCGAGTCCTTCCGGAATTACAAAAGATTTTGTAGCTCAATGGTAGAGCACCGGTTTGTTAAACCGGAAGTTGAAAGTTCGAGTCTTTCCAGAATCGCAGATAATAAAATGTTAATTGTTTCAGGAGAAAAGTAAAAGTTTGTCGAGAGCAGAAGATCTTTACGCCAAACACGAAAATTATAGACAAGCTTTTTCCTTCTCCCACAAACTGATTGCCATTGATAAAAAAAGAAGAGTTTGTCGAGCGTAGAAGTTCTTATATCAAATAAAAAATAATGACAGGCTCTTGTTTTTAAATATCTAAACGAGATGATAGTGGTAAAAATCAATCCATTACCATTCATCATTTATCATCTGATGGTTCGTCGAAGTGGAAGAGTCGGGGCGGTCTGCAAAACCGTTGCATATGCTGAGTGGGTTTGAATCCCATAGCCATCTCAAATAACTAAAATGAGATTAGTTCAGGAGAAAATATAAAAGTTTGTCGAGCGTAGAAGTTCTTATATCAAACAAAAAAATAAAGACAAACTTTATTTCCTCCCTTGGAAAACGGGACTCATTGCTAGTTACTCATGAAAATGGAAGTACGCCGAAGTTGGAGAGTCGGGGCAGACTGTAAATCTGTTGCTTCATTGCTGAGTAGGTTCGAATCCTACTACTTCCACAACCGCTGATAATGTAATGGCAGCATGCAGGAAATATACTCTTGTTGTTTAGGTTCGATTCCTGATCAGTTGGTTTTATTGCTCTATTCGTCTAATGGTGAGGATGCCTGCCTTTCGAGCAGAAAATAAGGGTTCGATCCCCTTATAGAGTACAGAATGTACATGAACTGGTCAATATTGAATGACAATGATACCATGAAAATTCAAGTTTGAAAATACATTTGGCCAGTCATCATGCACATGGAAATTAGGAAAAGAGAAAGGTTTGTCAAGCGCAGTTGATCTTTACAAATACTAACAGGCATAGTTTTTAAATAGACAGAGCTTTCTCAAACCTAAATAAGTAATGAATAATCATTGAAAAACAAATCATTACTAATAAAAAACTGCGGGAATGGTGGAATGGCAGACACACCTGATTTAGGATCAGGGTTTTAAGAGTTCGAGTCCCTTTTTCCGTACCAAAACATAAATGATAAGCAATGAGCAATGAGAAAATTAATAATTATCGATGACTCATTACTTATAAAAAGCCGGAAGAGTGGTGTACAAGGTGTGCACGTTAGTCTGAAAAACTAAAGGTACAGGTTCAATTCCTGTCTGTTCCACAAAACATGAATGATAAGTAATCATTACTTCCTGATTAGTTCTGGCATCGCTTATTACTCATAGCCTGATTCATAGTGTAATGGTTGAGCACACAAGATTTTGATTCTTGTAGTTTAGGTTCGAATCCTAATGAATTAACATCATCCACTCCGATATTGTAATGGTAGCATTTCAGTCTCCAAAACTGACAGTATTGGTTCGAGTCCAGTTCGGAGTGCAAAAAAATGAAGAGTCAATCCGCATTGCGGTCAGTTTTTTAAATTCACTGTTGGCCATTCATCAATCAGTAATCATTTATTAATTATCAATAAACATATGTAGAAAAAATGGAAACGCAACAACAAACATGGCAGAATATGAACGGAAAGATTTTCCAACACTCTATCACACAGCTGGTAGAAGAAGCCATCATTCGCGAATTGGCAAACGGACACCGTCTGAAAGTATGCGTGGGATCAGATTCTCATGTATATGGAGAAGCCATCAATTATGCTACGGCAGTAGTATTTATTCGTGAAGGAAAAGGAGCGTTTACCTTTATTAGAAAAGAAAGAGAAATACAGAGTATCAGTATCAAAGAGAGAATGCTGAATGAAGTCAACAAATCTGTGGAAATTGCCTACACAATTTGTTCTGTATTGGATACCTATGGAGTAGAAATGGAGGTACACGCGGATATTAATACCGATCCTGATTTTAAATCCAATGTAGCATTAAAAGATGCGATGGGATATATTCTGGGAATGGGATATGTCTTCAAAGCAAAGCCTTTTGCTTTCGCAAGTTCCAATTGTGCTGATATGATGGTATAAGGAGATATTGTGATCATTGATTCATATGGTAAAAAGTAAATAAAAGAACCTTTAAAAATTAATAACCATGTTTTTCTTAGTTCAGTCTAGTGCAAATTGGGAGCAGTAAGAAATGCAAGTTATAAAGATTAAATTATAGAAATGACAAAAAGATTATTATTTCTGGATGATATAAGGTTTCCTGTTGAAGCATATCATTATACCAAACAGGAAATTTTTCTCAGAAAAGACTGGCATATCGTTCGGAATTACGAACAGTTTGTCAATAGGATTTTGGAAAAAGGACTTCCGGAAATGATCTCTTTTGACCACGACCTTGCAGATGTAAGTTATCTGAAAACAGATTCCCCGGAAGGTGTTGAAAAAACAGGATATGAGTGCGCCAAATGGCTGATAGAATTTTGTATGGATAATTCTTTAGACTTACCCAAATTCTACTGCCACTCGATGAATCCTGTAGGAAAGGACAATATTATGAGCCTTTTAAAAAATTTTAAAACTATTAAAAACTAAAAAAAAATGATTTTCAAAACATATAACTCTATAGAAAATGCTTACCAGGCCCGCGTGATCGAACAGATCAGGATGCAGGGTTTTGGAGATGAGGTTTTCATCGTACAGGAAAAAGTTCACGGTGCCAATTTCTCATTCTTTACCGACGGAAAGGAAATTAAGATCGCGAAGAGAACTGCTTTTATTGAAAAAGATGAAAAATTTTTCAATGCCCATCAGATTTTGGAACGTTACAGGAAAAATGTAATTAAAGTGTTTCAGAAAGTGAAAACTATTGATCCGAATGTTGAAACTATAGTGATCTATGGCGAATTGTTCGGTGGTGGCTACGAACATAAAGATGTAGAACCGGTAAAAGGTGCTGTAAAAGTGCAAAAAGGTATTGAGTATGCCCCTTACAACGAATTTTATGCTTTCGATATCAAATTAAACGGAGTCACTTATCTGGATACAGAAATGATCAATTCAATTTTTGAGGAAACGGGATTTTTCTATGCTAAGACCTTGTTTCAGGGTAGCCTGGAAGAAGCTTTGAGGTTCCCTAATGTTTTCAATTCTAAAATTCCAACCTGGTTAGGGTTACCGGAAATGAACAATATGTGTGAAGGAACTATTGTAAAGACTTTGAAAACGAAATATTTTGGAAACGGTGCAAGAGTCATTCTAAAAAATAAGAATGAAAAATGGATTGAAAAATCTAAAATGGTGAGAAAACAGGCTAAAACCGTTCAAAAACAAATCCATTTTAGTGAAACAGCTCAGAATATTTGGGAAGAAATACAAAGGTATGCAACAGTCAACAGGCTGAATAATGTAGTGAGCAAGATTGGTGAATTTGAACCTAAAATCATAGGGAAAGTTATCGGTCTTTTTGCTCAGGATATTTTGGAAGATTTTGAAAAAGACTTTCCGGCAGTCTTCACAACCATTGAAAAAGAAGAGCAGAAAAGAATCAACAAAAAGTTGAATGCATTAGTCATTGATTTTATCAAAGAAGAATTGATGACCGTTAAAGTTTAGTTTCGGTATTTTTTACCGGAACTTTTTTATGTATAAAACCTAAACCACAAAAGAAGGTAAGCATTTAGTTATTTTTTAGTCACGATGAATCGTTTGAGAAGAACACCTATGTTATTTTGAAAATACTTGATTTTCATAATACATCCAGTTGGTCATTCCGTAGGAATCTCAACAGCAAATAAAGAAGATCAGATGACTATTTATTGTGAAGTCCTTTGGTGGTTAAACAACAATTAAAAAAAATGAAACCTAATATATTTTTTACCGCAGACCATCATTTTGGTCACGAAAATATTATAAAATTTTCCGAAAGACCTTTTGAGTCTTTGGAACATATGAATGAAGAACTGATTAAAAGATGGAATGAGAAAATCGGACCCGGGGATACCGTGTACCATTTGGGAGATATCAGTTTAGGAAAACCTGATTTTACTAAAGAAATTTTAGACAGGCTGAATGGTAATATCCATTTAATAAAAGGAAATCATGAAGGGGCAGCATTGACTTACCCCAAACGGTTTGCTTCGATAAGGGATTACCATGAGCTTAAGGTTGATGAACCCGAGAACGGTAATGGAAAACAGAAAATTATTCTCTTTCATTACGCCATGCGCACCTGGAACGGATCCCATCGTGGAATCTGGCAATTATACGGGCACTCACACGGAACATTACCGGATGATGAAATGGCGTTGAGCTTTGACGTAGGGGTAGACTGTCATGATTTCTATCCGGTTTCCTATGAGGAAGTTAAAGAAATAATGAAAAAGAAAAAATGGACACCTCCATTTGGACCGAGAGAATAATGAGTGAGTTATAGAGCAGGAGAATTTTTGCCCCAAAAGCTAAACGTAAGGTTAGGTATTTAAATTTCCCGACCTCTTGAATCTTGGTTCTTGGTTCTTGAATCTTAGCTCTTAACCTTTTAATTAAAACATTTTAAAAAATTTAAACAAGTGAAAACAACAGAAAATATATTAATTGTAGACCTGGAAGCAACGTGCTGGGACAACCGCCCGCCCAGAGGTCAGGAAAGTGAGATCATCGAAATCGGGGTTTGTATTATGAATGCAAAGACTGGAAAGATCTCTAAAAATGAAGGTATTTTGGTGAAGCCGCAATACTCGAAAGTAAGCCCTTTTTGTACGGAACTTACAACCCTTACCCAGAACATGTTGGATAACGAAGGAATCATGCTGGAAGATGCATTTGACATCCTGAGAGCAGAGTACGATTCTGAAGAATTGACATGGGCCAGCTATGGAAACTACGACCTGAATATGCTTAAAGATCAGGCACAGAGATTTTATCTGGATTATCCCATGGGAGATGACCATATGAATGTGAAAACCTTATTCGGAGAGATTCATCCTACCATAAGAAAAAGTGTCGGGATGAACAGGGCCCTAGGTGAATTGGGACTTACATTGGAAGGAACCCATCACCGGGGAGTTGATGATGCCAGGAATATTGCAAAGATTCTGCACTGGTGCCTGAAAAACTATTAAAATACAGTCGTCAGCTAAACGATATGATCCTATGGACTCCCTTGAAAAAGGGAGTTTTTTTATGGCTACTATTGCGAATCGCTTTTTATGATTTAACTTTGATTAAAACTTTTTATTCATTGGAGGCACTCGTCGAATTACTCGAACATACAAACAGAAGCGTATTTTTGACAGGCAAAGCAGGAACGGGGAAGACGACCTTCCTCAACGATTTTGTAAAAAAAACGCGTAAAAAGCATATCATTGTGGCACCAACGGGTATTGCTGCAATAAATGCCGGTGGCGTAACAATTCATTCGCTGTTTGCTATTCCGTCACGAACGTTTGTGCCCACCACAGAACACATTGATCCTAATCTGGCAATGAATATCAATGAGCTCTTTCCTTATTTCAAATACAGAAAAGACAAACTGGATCTTTTCCGCGAGATCGAACTGATTGTTATTGATGAAGTATCCATGTTAAGAGCAGATCTTCTGGATATGATGGATCATTCTCTGAGACGGGTCAGAAGAAATCAGCTACCATTTGGAGGAACGCAGCTTCTGCTAATAGGGGACTTATACCAGCTGCCTCCGGTAGTAAGAGATGACGCAGCCCAAATTTTATCCAAATTCTATGAAACACCGTTTTTCTTTTCTGCCAAAGCATTACAGAAAGTATCTTTGGTGACCGTAGAGCTCATGAAAGTTTACCGTCAGAAGGACGAAGAATTTCTCGATATTCTTAACGCAGTCCGGCATGCAGATATTAGCAGTCAAAAGCTTGATCAGTTGAATAGCCGGTACAAACCGGAATTTGAACCTGACAATGAATCCTATATCCACCTGTGTTCACACAATCGTATTGCAGATCATATTAACCAGAAAAAACTGGCTGAGCTCGCTGAGGATTCCCACTTGTATAAGGCTACAGTGATTGGTGATTTTAAAGAATCCCAATATCCGAATGAGGAAACTCTGGAGTTAAAAGAAGGAGCCCAGATTATGTTCATAAGAAATGATTCATCACCTGCTAAAAAATTCTATAACGGTAAACTTGCAGAAATCTCTTATTTGGATGATGAGACTGTAAAAGCCATATTACATGAAACCAAAGAAGAAATAACGCTGACGCAGGAGGTCTGGGAACATAAAAAATACAGCCTTGATGCTGATAAGAATATCAAAACAGAAGTCCTGGGTAGTTTTGAACAGTATCCTATACGTCTGGCATGGGCTGTTACCATTCATAAAAGTCAGGGACTGACATTTGATCGTGTGATTATTGATGCCGGAAAATCTTTTGCCAGTGGTCAGGTATATGTAGCATTAAGCCGTTGTCGTACACTGGATGGAATTGTTCTGAAATCTGAAATTCCGCAGAAAGCAATCTATAAAGATCCCAGGATTGAAGATTTTCAGACTGCTACCGACGCTACTGATATTCTGGAGGAGCTCCTTGAACAGGAAAAATATGATCATACGCTGCATAAAGTTCAGATGACCATAGATGCAGGATGGTTAAAAGATGCAGTAATGGTCTGGACAAATACTGCATTATCAGCAGACATTCCGGATCAGAAAAGATGGGAAGTGTTGTCAAAGAATTGTAAAGCAGAAAGTGAAAAACTTTTTAAAATATCTGAAAGATTTAAAAGGGTCATTCAGCAAATGGCCAAAAGCTTTACAGCAGGAAATAGTCAATGGTCCGAAATTGAAGATAAATGTAAAGGCGCGGTAACCTTTTTTTATAAAAGTGTGGCTGAAGATTTTTTGCTGCCTTTAAAAAATTTTTACTCAGAAACGATAGGTACTAAAGGTTTAAAAGCTTATAATGAAGAAACTAAGATATTCCTTGCTGACCTTGCAGACTATATCGACAGGCTGAAAGCATGTTATTTGCTGGATGTTGCTTTATTTGATGAAGTCAATGAAATGGATACTTCTATACTTGTTGTAAAAAAGCCCACGCACCTTATTACATTCCAATTATTTGATGAGGGAATGCCTCCTTTTGAAATTGCCGAAAAAAGAAATCTCAGCCTGGCAACAGTCTACAGGCATCTGGCAAAAATGGGTTTAACAGAAGTGGAAAGAACTTTTAAAATGTAATCCATTTTCTCGAGGTAATCAACGATATCTTTTCCGTAGTGCTGCTGAAAAACAGGATCATTTTTTAACCCATTTTTTAGAATGTAGAATAAGGTTGAAATGAAACAAACAAACCCAAGGTTTAATCTAAGGTGGGAAGTGAATTCCTGACCCCATTGTAAACATATATCTTAAATAGGGGATTTTAGTTTAATATGTAAAATATGTGGTACAACGGCTTTTATTAACTTAATATTTTGTTAAAAAAATCACTTTTATGGGATAATTTACTGCGTGTCTGGCATTTTTTGTTATTTTAGCCGCCAAGAATGAATTTATGCTTATTGAGGAGGGGTTTAAAGCCATATATTTAAACTATAAAATTAAGGAGATTGTTCCTTTTCTGAAGAAGCTTACACCGAAAGACAAAAAAGAAATTGCCGCTCTTTTAAAGAAATTTATAAATAAAGAATGGGGGCACAATAGTATTTCTGTGTTGGCGGCTTTGGCGTGCTGTAAAACCAAAAATGAATATGAAAAAGTAAGCCCGGGATATTATTCTATGCCGGTAGCACTTATTGATGAGTTATTGGAATCTTATGTTCCCGAATGGCTGGGAGAAAGCTATTCATTTTTACGAGAAGTTGGATATTTAAAAATGCTGGAATGGGAGCAGAAAGGTTATCTTACCGTGAATGATGAAATAGGTGCATCCCTGCTTACATCATCACTTTCAGAAGATGAATTATCTATCTATCCGGTTACCCTGGAGTCACATATCTGGCTTTTATTTGAATATGAAAGCAGTGTTACGGAACGTTATGGTGATAGAAACTGGAAGGATCTGTTAAAAAATCTTGTTGAGCAAAATAAAATTGACCGGAACAGGGTGCTAAAATCAGCTCTGCAGGCTATTCACTTTAATTTTTCCAAAGAATATAACGCCTGGTACCTGGAGCTTTTTGCCCATCTTGAGCCTACAGATAAAGAAATTTTGAGATTACAGGAAGAGCTGTTTCTTGTCTTTCATTCTACACAACAGTCATTGTTCTCCGGAATACTAAAGATTTTAAATCCTGTTATTACCGAAAAAGATTTTAAAACAGAAGCATTTTTAGATGCTGTAGAACCTCTGTTGACACTCTCTACCAAGAATGTTTTAAATGGGGTACTGCTGGCATTGGAAAAGATTGCCAAAAGCAATGAAGAATTCAGAGAAAAGATAGGTGTTCTTTTGATGCCTGTATTTTTAAATAAAGATAAAACGATACAGACGAAAGGAGCCAAAATTATTGTTAAATATGGTAACCCGGAATCTCATATTATAAAAGAAGAACTCAAGTATTATAAAGAGAATTTTCTTTCAGATACCCACACATTATTAGGTCAGTTTCTGATTGATGAAGAAAAACCTGAACATCAGGAAGGACAGAACTTTGTAAGTGGTTTGTGGTATGAACCACAACCTATAGCTTCTGTAGAAACGATAGAAGATTTTATATTTTTGGCTTCCCGGGTGTTCAATAACAAAGAAACTTATCATATCGATCAGTTTCTGGCAACGTTGATGAGGCTTAATCACGAACTTGAAGATGATCATTTTAATAAGCTTGAGCCCGCATTTAAAGCAGCCTATAAATTAAAAGGAACATCGGGGCTACACAATTTATTAGCTACATTTTTCATCAATTATGGCTTGCTGAAGCAAAAGAAAGCTTCTGAAGTTCTGCTGAAGGCCCGGTTAGAATTTCCCCGATTGGAAAATTGGGGTGAAAAAAGAACCCCTTTAATTTTCAAAGCCTATCAACAGTTTTTTTTAGATATTTTCGAATCCTTAAAAGAAGGAAAGAAGTTTCCGCTTCTTTCAGTTCCGGATCATACCCCCTGCTGGATTTCTGCTTTTACACTGATTGATAAAATAAAGATATACCAGGATCAGCATGAGCAGCCTATAGCTTTCGACCTTCAAATGGCTGTCCTTCGGGTGAAAAAAGAAAATCTGAAACAAGCTGAACAATATGCAAAAGAACTACTAAATGCAGAATATTTTAATTTTCTGAAACCTGTTTTTAACCCGGATTACTTTACAGACAGGTATGAGAATGCCTATCTTGAAGGTAATTTTGATTGGAAACTAAGCAGCAGAAAAGTCTATAAATGGAATAATACGGAGGAAATCCCTCAATTATTGGTAAGTATTGAAAACCGGAAAGAAATTCCGGAAGATTCAACTCTTTTAGATTATTTATTCAATTCTTATCATGGCGTTTATCATGATGACCTGACTTGTATTCTATATACAGCTCCTTATTTTTCAGGCTCTGTTTTCGCAAAAAAATATAATGAGACTTTATCCAATGCTGTTTATCAGTATGATATTAAAGGAAATATAAAATTCCTTGATGCATGGATGAAGCTGAATTTACCTTTTCAGCCTATACATTATGTATTTCTATCTGCCGGCTTGCTGAATAAAGATAGAACATTCTCTGGTATGGCTTTTGAAGTACTGATAAATAGGGCGTTTTCAAAGGATTTTGATGCCCGGGAACTAGGAATGTTAATCGGTGAAAATATCAATTTTGAATTGGCTCCGGTTAAAAGACTGACAGACGGACTGGCTGGATGTATCAATTTGAGTTCCAGACATAATCAGCTTTTTGAGAAACTGCTGATCTCCACCCTTACAGCCATTGAAAAACCTGTTTTTAATCTGAAAAAAATCCTTGAGCTTTATTATGAACTACTAAACCTGAACCAATCCGAAGCAGACGAAGCTATTGCTGATAAGCTCCAGGATTGGGAAAGAGAAAATAACCTGAAAAAAATTATTCATCAAATTAAAACACATGAAAGAAAGACTTTATGAGATCCTTAATGAGGGAAAAATACATGAGATCGTACCTTTTTTGAAACAACTTTCTGTTGACGAAAGAAAAGCACTCGTACCGACGATAAAAAAAATGGACAGGGAGATCAATAAGATCGTCATGACTAAAAACTCCTACCATACTGCCGGTTCTGTAGATCAGCATTCTATTGTAGATATTGCATCACTTGCCTGTATGGATCAGAAAAATTTTGGGAAAAACTATTGGAGTCTTTTCCGGAATATAGAGCAGACTGAGAAAATACTGGAGTGGGGATGCCCGGACTGGTTTTCAGACTTTATCAATGAATCTGTAGAGGCAGAATCTACAACATTTAATTATCAGAACGTTTTGGAATGGGCTGAGAAAGGATATATACACCCTAAACCTGAGCTGTTGGGGTATCATTTGTGCAATTATCCGAAGAACCTGGATAAACACCCTGAAACATTGAAAACCCATTTCTGGTATTTGTGTGAATATCCTTCTAAATCATTACCATTCCATAAAGAATGGTTTCCTATCATTCAAAAGCTGGTTGCAGAAAAGAAAATTGACAGAAAAAGATTTTTGAGAGAATGCCTGCTGGCTTCCAATAGGAACTTTAATAAAAATGTTACCGGTTGGTTTATGGATGCATTTACTGCATTAAAACCAACAGATGAGGAGCTTGTGGAGCTTCAGAATGAATTATTGGCAGGATTAACGTCTGCCCAATCCAAAGCAATCAATACCATATTGATACATTTGAAAAAAATAATTCAGAATCCTGAATTTAAAATAGATGAATTTTCCCATTATCTGCCTAATTTATTAAGTTCTGAAGTCAAAACCGTAGTGGCCTCCAGCCTTATCCTTACGGAAAAAATTTTTCAGAGAAGAAGAGTTAACCCGGAGATGTTGGGAATAGCTTTAAGCACGGCATTTGTAAGTAAGGATGACGGAATACAGTCTAAAGCATCAAAGATTATTATAAAATATATCCCTGTTTCTGAAAATATAAAAGAAGCCCTTTCTCATTATTCAGATAATATACTGACTAATATACGTCCTGTTTTGGCAAAGTATATTGAAGATACACAGCAACAAGAGCTGGAGGATATTACAACTGAGAAATTAGCATTAATTACCAAAGAAAACAGGGTTGAAGAACCTAAAAGCTTTGAAGATTTAATGTTCCTTCTTCCGTTGGCAATAGAAAATCCGGAAAGCTATTATTATGATATTGCGTTGGCTGGGCTCATCCGTTTTGGTGATGAAGTGAATACAGAATCTGTAATATTAATAGAACCTGTATTTCTGAAAGCCTGTAAAACAATTGCGAAATGGGAGGTTCCCTATTTTAATGTGATCCTCTGCAACCTTGTTATTAATTATGGGTTAAGCTTATTGAAGAAATTCCCATTAGAACTGAAAAACCTGGAGAAAATATATGCTAAGACGCGTGAAAATGAGGCGTCAAGAGAATCCTATTCAAGTTATTATAAAAAAATAGGCCCAATAGAAGGGGTTGGTGTAGGAGGTCTTGCTATGAACGTATTCAAGGAAATTGCCATGGATGCTTATCATAAAATCCAATCGGGTGATAAGACCCCACTGCTGTCTACCATAACCCATGCTCCTTGCTGGATTTCTCCGGTGAAGCTGGTAGAAAGATTTGAGGCCTACCAAAATAAAAATATTGAGCCTAATCCGCTGGATGTGCAGCTGGCTTTACAACGATGTGCATTAGACCATGTTTCTGAAGCAGTGTCACTGGCTGAGAAAAATCTGAAAGGAGAATATAAAGATCTCCTGTTGTTCCTGTTTGGAAAACATAAAAGCCCTAAAGGAAAATTTGAACATCCTGCCTGGTGGGTGACCGCTGGAATCACACGATCTCAAGATATTGCTTTTGATGAGTTTAAAGATTTTGGCTATGAAAATATCCCTCAGGAGTTTTTTTCCGGAATTTATGAATGGAAGACAATAGACAGTAATAAGAATTCATATTACCCTGTTGAGCTGAACATAAGCATTCCAAAATACCGTTTTGAAAAGAGAAAGGATCAGCTGCTTATGGAGTATTTCATTGCGGAGCAAAAGGATTTTTCTGAAATTCCTGCTTTTATGTGGAGTTTCCCCAATGCCCAGGCCAATATTCTTGCCAGAGTGATTAAAATATGTCTGTTCTATTCGGGATTGGCAGAAGTATATGAAAGAAATCTGGTTCTGAATACTGCCAAGGCCCTGTATCAGATTAAAAAGCCTTTGGATGAAATGGGATATCTCTTTTTGGGAACTATTTTCCTGGATGGCGATAAAACAATCAGGGGGATTGCTGCCGAAATATGGTTGGAACATGTTTCCCATCAAATGATCAACAATGCACAGTTAGGAAAAGTGATCGGCTTGCATGAAAAACTGGAATGGGCGCCTGTTAAAAGGCTAACTGATCTTATGCAGCATCATATGCTGAATGTCAGTAAAAATCATAATCATGCACTGGAAGAATTAATATCAAATATATTACTTCAAATGGAAGAACCTGTCACTAATTTAAAAAAATTACTGGAGGTTTATCACGAAGTCTTAGCTTTAAACCAGTCGGAAGCTAATGGAGATGTACAACAAAAATTAAACGACTGGAAAGAAAACTCAAGCCTGAAAAAAATCTGCAATCTTCTTCTTAAAAAATAAATTTATGGAAGATACGCTTATTTACAACTATTCCAGATCATCATCTTTGGTAAAAAAGGGAGCGCTGGAAGAACTGTTTCTTGCAAAATATAGCGAGATTCAGAAGAATACTGATGTCCCCTGTTTTTTCTGGGGCAATGTGAGACAGCCATTTATCCTGGCCCGATGCCTGATTAGTCTTTCAAATATTGTAAAGTCGAGCTTTAATCTTTCTCCATTTCAAATGGCCTTGCTTAAAGATCCTATTGTGACTGCAGGGAATGAAAGATTACGTTTTGAAGGATTTTCGCACTGTGCAGGAGTGTATGCACGTATAGATGTTCTGCCTGATGGATTGGATGGAGAATTTCTGGAAAGTGGTACTACAAATGTAGATTTTAATCAACCTATGATTAATGCTTTAGGAAGCATTCGTCCCAACGAGAGTATTGTACTTTCGGTAGGCGAAAAAGAAGTGGGCCTGTATAAAGAAGAAACAAAAGTAGTGGAGAGGAAAGTTCCTCTGCCTTTAAAATGGATCAATGGATTGGGAACGGTTCAGGTTTATTTATCCAAATCAGAAAGGCTGCATACATTCAATAAAATTCAGACACAACAGCTGTTCAGAGGAATGCCGAAAGGAGTAGTGAAATCAGACTATTACCTTATTGTAAGAGGAAATAAACCCATGTTTTCTCCTGTGAAATCTATGGATGCAGTTTGTGTGGGAGGTATTCACAGGCTTCGTCTGCTGGAACCTCTTCTTCCTTATATAGATCATATGAAGGTTTTTGCCCATCCCAATATGCAGTCTACTACATGGCAGCTTTATATGGGGAATATAAAATTCAGTTTTTCTTTATCAAGAGAAAGCTGGCGTGGATTTTCCGGAGAAGGTGCTGTATTAGATAATTTAATTAATGATGTTGCTGATGAGTGGATAGATGCATTGGATAAATATGCTTATGCCAATCAATCTTTTAGCACAACAGTTCTGGCATTGGAAGAAAATGTCAGCCTGAAAAAGGTTGCTGATCTTACAGGTAGGCTGGCAGCAATGGGAATGCTGGGCTATGATTTGGATGATAATGGATTTTTCTACCGGAAACTGCCTTTTAAACTGAGTCGTATTGTAGGGTTAAATCCCCGTCTGAAAAATGCTGAAAAATTAATTGAAGACGGAAAGGTTGAAATCTTACATCATACTCAAGAAAGAACTGAGGCCAGAGTAGAAGGAACAGGCGTTCATCATACGGTAATTATTGAAGATAAAAAAGAACGCTGTACCTGCGAATGGTTCAGTAAATACCAGGGAGAGAGAGGCCCCTGCAAACATGTTCTGGCAGTGAAAAAGATTGTGAATAAGGCCGATTAAGGTTTAATATATAGTTCCGGCAAGCCCAAAGGGCTTGCCGGAGTCCGTTAGAATAACGATAATATTCAATACCTATTTATTTTTTATTTCTAAACACTATAATTATCATCGCAAGGAGAGGGGCTAATGAAAATGTTCCGTATAATACTAAGGATGCATTTTGGGTACCTTCAAAACCTCCGGGATTTGTGATGCCTCCAATATTTGACACGAGACCTGCCAATGCAGCTCCAAAAGCTGTGGCGATGAGCTGTACTGTAGTTACTGAAGTTGAAGTCAGTTCCTCTTCTCCCTTAGGAGCTAAAGAGAATACTTTGGTTAATAAATGAGGCCAGCCGGCTCCGATTCCCATACCTATGGCAAACAGGAAAATACAGGTTAAAACAAGCTTTGTAGATGTTGAGATGATATCCATAGGAAAGGAAATGATAGTGAGCCCGGATAGACCTATAAGCATCAGGGTGCATCCGGAGAGAATCAGCTTGTTGGAAAAATCAGCCTTCACCCCCGAAAATAGTATAGAAGAGAGAGTCCAGCCGATAGCGATAAGTACGGTAAGGTATCCAGACTGTATCGGTGAGAATCCATTAAGTACCTGAGCAAAGTAAGGGACAAAAATTTCAATGGAGGTTGCAATTGTCAAAAGGGACATAACAGCATATACTTTTCCTAAAGAGGAAGAGAGGCTATAAGAACCGGAAGGAAGAAGACGGACTTCTGAATTTTTATTTTCTCTGATCTTTACCATATACAGGAAAAATAAGGCAAGAACTACTCCGGCAATATTGACTGAACTATTCTCAAAAATACTTCCGGCCGAAACAGAAAAAGAAGCAAGAACAAGCATTAAAAGTTTCAAAAAAGGAATGGAAGGAATCTCCTTTGCACTTTTTGTATTAGGAAGAATAAGGGAAGAGATGATCAGTATAACCATGCAAATAATCAAAAGAATTCCAAACGCCCATCGCCATTCATTTTGTTCCGCAAAAATTCCCCCTATAAACGGCCCTGAAAAAGCTGCAATACCCCACATTCCTGAAATGAGTGCCATAGCACGGGGCCATAAATTTTCCGAAAATACAATTCTGATCATGGCATATGACAATGCAAACAACAATCCTCCACCAAGTCCCTGTATAAACCTGCCTAGTAGTAAAATAGGCATTGATGAAGCCAGGGAGCAGACTAAGGTTCCCACTGAAAAAACCAGAATGGCCAACTGATAAGATTTTCTGGGCCCCAGCTTTGATATCCGGTTAGCAGAAATAACAGAGCCGATAACGGAAGCTACTACAAATAGAGTAGTATTCCATGCGTAATATTCTAATCCTCCAATTTCTTTTATAATAGAAGGCATCACTGTTGTAGCAAGATAAACATTGGTAGCGTGAAGCATAACCCCCAATGCCAAGGTGACGGCTTTTATTCCGTTTCCATTAGAAAATAAAGCATACCAGGAGGTATTTTCTATAGCTGTTGATCGATTGTTTGTACCCTTCATATGGTGTGATAATATAAGAGTACAAATTTCAGGACTAAGCCAAAGAAAGGCAATATCTAAACTGCGGTTTATCTGTCACATTTTACGGTTGACAACGATATGTATTAGGATTACTGCCGGTATTGTTTTTAAAAAAACGGGTGAAATAGGAAGGACTTTCGAATCCCAAAATATAGGCACATTCCTTGACAGAGCAAGTTGTATGCTTTAATAAATATTGACTTTCCAGCAACAGCCTTTCATGGATAAGTTGTAATGCCGTATATCCGGTTTCTATCTTGATGACTTCTGTGAGGTGTTTAGCCGTGATCCCTAAAAAAGAAGAGTAATCTGCCACTGTTTTCCAATGGGTAAAATTTTTGTCAACCAGTTTTTTGAACTCATAAGTGATCTGATAATTACGATTCATATTTTTTTTGAAGCCGAGCAAACAGAATTCGCAAGCCCTGTTGTACTCATATAATATTTCTAATGTGATCAGACGCACGAGATCCAGATGATAAGCTGACTGCTCTGTCAGTTCATTCCTGATGGATCTGAATTTTTCCAGCACACGGGGGAAAGAATCATCCAGAGCATAAACAGGAGGATAGTCGGTATTCAGTTCTAAAAGTTCATCTACAATCCCTTCCCGTACAAAAGTTTTATTGAGAAATGATTGATCAAAATGTAATTGAATAACTTCCAGATCAACTGAAGGATTTTCGGTAGAAAAAATTTTACCGGGCGAAAGAATAGAAATCATATTCGGACCAAGCTCAAAACTATGATGCCCGATTTTAACCAGTGTATTTCCTTTCAAGCATAATAAAACCACATAATAATTGTTTTTTTGCGGAATAGCTGCCAGAAAACGGTCAGTATCCTGGGTATAAAGGATTTCAGGATTCATATGGGATTTATTGAAGATTGATCCATTCTTCATAGGTAAGTACTCCCAGCTCTGGTTTTCCTTCACCCTCCAGAATTGAAATAAACTCAAGTTGGTTGCCATCCGGATCATTAAAATAAATGGCCAGAGCCGGCATCCATGCAAAAACCATTGGCTGAACGGTGCCGTTCTTTAAAAAATTATAAGGTTGTAAATTTTTAGTTTCTAAAAATTTCACAGAATAATTCAGGATATCTTCTTTATGGCTCGTAAATGCAAAATGTCTGGTTTGAAGATTCTCTTTTTGCTCCCATAATCCCAACATAAATTTCTTGTCCTCTCCAATCCACAAAAAGGCGATAGGCCTTGTCTCATCTCTGTGTGCTAATTGTAATCCTAATACTTTTGTATAAAACGCTACTGCCTTTTCTAAATCGCTTACCTGAACATGTGTTTCATATAATCCTGTAATCATAGTTCTAATTTTTAATCATCACAAAGCTAGACAACCGACACTTAAAAAGCTGGTATCTGTGATTTTTTAACGTGAAATGAATGATAGACGGTTTTTATAATGTATAATGTATAATGTAATCATTAAACATCATTTTCTCTGTCAATAGAAGTGAGCTTTGCCTGCTTTTCAATAGGATGACGGCAAGACCTAAAAATAAAGTGCTTAGATTTTTAACAGTAATCCGCTATAAATTTCCGATAAACACTCAGTTTCCTATGATTCAAAATAAAAATGCAAAAAAATTTTCAATAAAAATATCTGCGCAAAATGATTGCGTAATAAGGTGTTTACTTTGCATCAGAAATTAGAGAGGAAGATATAGATTCCTAATGTTTAACAAAAAAACAGTAATCATGAAATTTAATTTTTTAAGAAAAGAGACTAAAGTAGTTAGGAACTACGAAGGTGCAAAAGCGTATGTGATGACACCTGCCGAAGAATTATATAGTGCTGTTGTTACAACAGGACTGTCCAATACATCTTATGAAAAAGGAAATGACAGGTTGGAAAGAATCCAGTCTCTGGTTAAAAAAAATGATCCGGAGTTTGTGGCGAAATTAGCGGTCTATGCAAGAAGAGATATGTACCTGCGCTCTATACCATTGGTTTTGACAACTGAGCTGGCAAAGCAGACTTCAGGTACGGATTTAGTAAGCCGGACAGTGGATGGTATTGTTCAGAGAGCGGATGAAATCACAGAGCTATTGGCTTACTACCAACTTGCCAATGAAAGAACAGAAACAAAAAAACTGAATAAATTATCAAAACAGATTCAGAAAGGTTTGGTAAAATCATTCAATAAATTTGATGAATACCAGTTTGCAAAATACAATAGAAAAGCTGAGATCACATTGAAAGATGCATTGTTCCTGGTTCACCCAAAAGCAAAAGATGAGAACCAACAGGCTGTTTTCAACAAGATTGTAAATGGTACTCTGGAGGCTCCTTATACTTGGGAAGTTGAACTTTCAGTATTAGGGCAGAAGAAATTCGCTACTGACGAAGAAAGAAAAGTAGCCTTCAAAAGCAAATGGGAAGAATTGATCTTCAGCAATAAGCTGGGCTATATGGCAACCTTACGAAATCTTAGAAATATTTTAGAAGCGGGAGTGTCATCTTCAGCAATGGATAAAGTATGCCGGTACTTGGCCGATGAAAAAGCGGTTGGTAACTCAAAACAGCTACCATTCAGATTCCTGGCAGCTTATAGAGAGTTGAAAAATACTGATTCTCCATACTTGTCCTCTCTTTTGGAAGCCCTTGAAAATGCAGTAATGATAAGTGCAAAGAATATTAAAGGCTTTGGTTTTGATACTTCAGTGGTCATTGCAGCGGATGTTTCAGGTTCAATGCAGAAACCGGTGTCCAATAAGAGTAAAGTCCTGTTGTATGATATAGGATTGCTGATGTCTATGATCCTGCAGTCACAGTGTAATAATGTAGTAACAGGTATATTCGGTGACCGTTGGATGCGTGTTCCGATGCCCAAAAATAGCATTTTAAGAAATGTTGATGAGTTCTACAAACGTGAAGGAGAAGTGGGCTACTCTACAAATGGTTATCTCGTTATCGAAGATTTGATCAAGAGAAGGGAAAAAGTGGATAAACTAATGTTGTTCACAGATACCCAGATGTGGGATAGCCATGGCTTGAAAAACTCTTTTGAAGACTCCTGGAACAGGTACAAAACCATAGCTCCGAATGCGAAGCTGTATATTTTTGATCTGGCGGGTTATGGTAGACAGCCTTTAGAGGTCAGAAAAAATGATGTATACCTTATTGCAGGTTGGTCGGACAAAATTTTCGATGTATTGAATGCATTGGAAGACCAAAAATCGGCAGTAGAAATGATAAAAAAAGTAGTGCTGTAAGAGGCACTGCTTTTAAAATAAAAGATAATAAAAAACAAACTGCGTAAAAAGAATGCGTATTTAGCTTGTAATTTTGCAGTAGTAAAATACCGGTGCCGCAAGAAAAGACGTTCTTCGAATCCAAACTGACAGAGTCTTTCACCACATTGCCCGGTATAAAATAACCAATGCCGTTGATAAGAGTTCCATCGTCAACTTTTAATTGAATACCATACACTCTTATTATTCATTGCTTGGTTTTTTAATAAAAAAATTAGTACGTAATATAGAATGCGCAGAAGCTGCATAAATTTAACGAGAAATTAATAACAATGAAATTATTATAAACAACAGTAAAGGGGTAAGTGCCGTAGAGCAGAGTTACTTCGTTGGGGTAACAAAGGTACAGGTTCAAGTCCTGTTCTGTGGAATCAGATGGTGTAAAGATAGCACCTTGTTAATACGTCTCTGTTTGAATCATTGCCTTGCTCAACTTATATCAAGTGTCGTTTTAGGATCATACTTCGGAATTTTAATCATTGGGTCGCAGGTTCGAACCCTGCCTTCTCCCCCGAAAAGGAGAGGTAGCTCAGAAGGTAGAGCAAATGCACGACAGATCCTAAGAATATTACCTTGATTATTATCAAACAGCACAATGACTGATAAAAAATAAAATACATACTCAAGTGTCGTTTTGGAATCATACTTCGATTGCACATCATAAGGTCGCAGGTTCGATTCCTGCCATCCCTGTTGTAAACGGGATGTAGCTCAGAAGGTAGAGCATATGGAAAAGAAAGATTCCGCAATTTTACCTTGATGTAATAAAGAGTGCCGTAGAGAAGGCTTACTTCGGTTTAATTTGGTTCAACTCCAGAATAGGTCATGAGAATGATCTTATAAAAGTCTTCTCTTATTTTTGCCTCTTTTTATTAAAAAAAACTAACAAGTGCCGTAAAATAGTGTTACTTCGATTATCACGACGGGGACACGGGTTCGAATCCCGTCTCTTTCACAAAAAATTACGATGTGTAGTAGGAAGAGTAGCTCAGGGGTTAGAGCACGACATCACTTTTTGCTTATTGCCTTGTTTTATAAAAGAAAAGCTGGAAGCTGTGAGACATCTTTGTATCATAATTTTCTACAATGTCCGATTGATTGTTTTCTTTCAGACTTTTACAATGTCCGTCTTTGCACTTTCAGCTTTATTTTAATAATAATATAAGTGTCGTTAGGAAAAATTTCATCGTTACGCAACTATGGGAGGAATAGCGCAATCGGTAACTCCGGTAAGGCTATCCGGTTCGATTCCGGCTCAACGTACAGCCCGCTTTTTCCTTATCATTACCTTTAAAAAAAATGCCGGTAGATTATTTACCGGCATTTTTCGTTGTATTTTCAAGGTCTTCCTCAAACATCATCTTCCATTTTGAGAGTGTTGTTCTGCTTATTTTATATTTTTTAGACATATAACTGGTAGAATGCCCGTGCTTCTTTTGATATTGAAGAAGCTTCAGCATTGTCTTTTTGTCGTATGTTTTTAGCTTTTGGTTTTCTCTGGACTGCTGAAATAATTTTTCATTAAACTTCAGGACATCTTCAGAGGTATTCAGCTTTTCAAGAAGCTCTTTGATTTTAGGGTCTTGTAATTTCTCAGGATGTTCCAGTGTAAGCATATCATGGTAAATCTTTTTGTAATTCGGGCGCATTCTGTATCTGTTTATCCGTTAGTATTATCAACCTTTTGAAGCCATCGGTGGAGTGTGCTTTTAGGAATAGAATATTCTTTAATAACATCAGTTTGTGTCATCTCTCCCGAATGAATCCTTTTCATGATAAATTCTTTAATCTCCTGAGTATAAATATTTTTTCTGAAATATGGAATTTTATCAGATTTCTGCTGGTTTTTATTTACTGCAGAAGGAGGAGCATATAATATTAAGTGAGAACTATACAGTCTGAAAAAATCATACTCTAATAATTTGCTCCATCGTAGAAGAATATCCGCCTCTAGTGATTTTTTTTCGTACATCTTTTCAACAGATTCTTCATCCTTTCCCAAAAATTTACATATTCTCTCAATAGTTATTTCATTTTCATCAACTCTCTCCTTAATAAACTTTCCGATATGGATCTCTTTGTATAACATTTTTATTGAATATTATCTTGATTAAACTTATGTATGCATTGAAAAAATAGGCAGTATATATTAAAGTATGGACGAGCGGATTAGCTTGATTTTGAAGTCAATAGAGTATTGGAGTAATAATGCTCCAAAAAATGTTCAAGATGAATTTAATATCTTAAAAGAATGGGGGCATTGCCACTTTAATTGATCTTAGAATATATTTCTTATTTTCATTTGGTTGATCAACTCTCTTCTCTTTCAAACCTCTTTTTTCTACCATTTGTGTAAATAATATATAACCTATTAAAGTTTCTTCATGCAATTCTATCTATTTAAGTAGTTATTTACAAGGGGTTATGTGTTTTGATAACAAAACTTTACGTAAACATTCCCTATCAATAGTAAATAATTTGCTTAATTGTTTTCAAATTTAAACAAAAATTGGAAGTAAGCAGAATAAGAATGGTAAAAAAGTTTATTTATAGTAAAATTTTAATTAAAATTAACATATTGTATAACGGTGGTGTGAATTATTTAAAAAGATTAGAAGAAAGATCAAAAGAAAATAATTGTATGCCATTGTACAAGTACATACCTTTGTCTATCAATGAAAAATACCATAAGCTTATTCGATTTTTCGAAGAAAATCAATTATAAAAATGAATTGCTGGCAGGCTTTACCGTAGCCATGACCATGATTCCGGAATCTCTTTCATTTGCTATTCTGGCGGGGCTTTCACCACTTACAGGTCTTTATGCAGCTTTTATAATGGGACTGGTGACAGCCGTTTTAGGGGGGCGTCCCGGAATGGTATCAGGAGGAGCTGGTGCTACCATTGTTGTTCTGATTGCATTGATCCAATCTCACGGGATAGAATATCTTTTTGCAACTGTAGTATTGGCGGGCATATTTCAAATGCTGGTAGGGATCTTTAAGCTGGGGAAATTTGTCAGGCTCATTCCACAACCTGTTATGTATGGATTTCTGAACGGATTGGCTATTATTATCTTTATGGCACAGGTTGAACAGTTTAAAATTACAGGGACTAATGGAGCCGTCAGCTGGCTTCAGGGGATTCCTTTATATATTATGGGCGGATTGACTGCCTTAACGATTGCCGTAGTATATTTTTTTCCAAAGATCACAAAAGTTGTACCCGCTTCTTTGGTTGCTATTATCGTAGTATTTGCAGTGGTTCTGGGTTTTAATATTCCCACAAAAACAGTGGCTGATATTGCCCATATAAGTGGAAATCTTCCAAGTTTTCATATTCCGCAGATTCCTTTCTCTTTGGAAACATTACAGATTATTTTTCCGTATGCCCTTATTATGGCCGGAGTAGGACTGATAGAGTCACTACTGACATTGTCTATGGTGGATGAAATTACAAATTCAAAAGGAAATGCCAACAAAGAATCTGTTGCGCAGGGTCTTGCCAATATGACCAACGGCTTTTTTGGTGGAATGGGCGGCTGTGCAATGGTGGCACAGACACTGGTAAATCTCAATGCAGGATCAAGAGCCAGGTTGTCAGGGATTATCGCTTCTTTGATGATTCTGATGATCATCCTGTTTGGAGCTCCTGTTATTGAAAAAATCCCTATGGCTGCATTGGTAGGAGTAATGATGATGGTGGCTATAAGTACTTTTCAGTGGGTTTCTATCAGAATTATTAATAAAATGCCGAAATCAGATATCGTGGTAGGAATTACGGTGGCTCTGATAACGGTCATTCTGCACAATCTTGCATTGGCAGTTTTGGTGGGGGTCATTATTTCTGCATTGGTTTTTGCCTGGGATAATGCTAAAAGAATACGGGCGAAAAAATATACGGATGAAAACGGGGTAAGGCATTATGAAATATATGGCCCGTTATTTTTCGGTTCTGTCACCACATTTTTGGATAAATTTGACCCAATAAATGATCCTGATGAGGTGATCATCGATTTCAAAGAAAGCAGAGTAGTAGATATGAGCGCCCTGGATGCTCTTGATAAGCTGTCAAAGCGGTATAAACAGGAAAATAAAACATTATACCTTCGCCATCTTAGTGAAGATTGTCGCAAAATGCTTAAAAATGCTGAAGCCGTGATTGAGGTTAATATTCAGGAAGATCCCACATATAAAGTAATGCCTGAAAAATAGGTGATTGTCAACCGTGAATTTTGCTTCGCAAGCTAGCGGTGCTATGAGTGTAAATGAAAAGATTGACAAGCGTAGCGTATTGAACGTTCACGACTCCTAGATAGGTATTCATAAATTAAACAAGGACCGTAAAAAGAAAATTACGGTCCTTGTTTTTGCTTTTATTTCATTCCATAAATCATAAAATATCTTAAAACAGGAAACTAAAGTAATGCATTTCTGATAAATATTTTATCTTTGGGAATAAGTAGAAAACTAAACACTTTTTGATGATTAATAAAATTTAAATCTTTTTCAAAAAAGCTAAATAAAACTTTTAACTAAAACATATTGAAAACAGATATCGACATTCATAACCACTGTCATTTTTCCTTTGACTTGTGGCTCACATTAATCAAATCTCATCCTGAATTTAAAACAAAAAGAGTTGAGCTGTTCTCCTCGTTTTTTGATGTAGACAAACCCATAGAAGACGTTGCCAAAACTGTAAAATATTACGATGATCTTTGCAATACAATTAATGAGGTAACAGGAGGTAATATAGATACTTTTGAAATCTATCTGATGATCTTGGGCGCATTGAATATTGATATAAAGCTTTTAAATAAAGAAAAACTGAACGAATTTTATCTTAAAAGCGAAGCGCTTTTTTTAGAATACAAACCGGTAATTATTTTTGAAAATATTCATGATTTTTTTGATGATATCAAAAACCAGGGTAAAACCATTAATATTCTAAGCAATACCGGGTTTATCAAAGGTAAAACGATGAGGAAATTTCTGATTCATGAAAATCTGGATCAGTATATAGATTTTCATATCTACTCCGATGAGATAAACTGTTCCAAACCGAACCCACTTATTTTTCAGGAAGTGAAGAATAAGATTAAAGATCAGGATATTCCAATGCATCAGATTCTGCATATCGGAGACAACCCTGTGGCAGATTATAAAGGAGCGAAAGACTTCGGTTTCAGTGCACATTTACTTAAACACTAAAATAAACATGAATACAAGATACAGCTTACACCACATTCATTCTGCAGATGAGTTCACTTTCTCACCGGCAGAATACAGCTATTTCAAATATGGCGATAAGTCGTATGCTGAAAAATTTGCAAAGGAATTATTCGAGGGGTTTATCTCTCAGAATAAAGAGATTTTAGATACAGATAAAGAAATTGTGGTACTTCCAAGCCCATACATGGCAATTCCTACCGCTTCCAACTTTTTATGTTTCTTCTTTAAAAAATACCTGGATTTTTATCTCTTTCAAAAAGGAAAAAAATCAAGTATTTTATCTAAAATCAATAGAAACCATACCTATATTACAGATTATGGGAACCTTAATTTTGAAGATCGTAAAAATCTGATTGCCAATGATACTTATTATATAGATAAGGATTTTTTAAGAGGAAAACTTTGTATTTTTATAGACGATATAAAAATTACCGGAAGTCATGAATATACAGTGAACAGAATCCTGAATGAATATAAGGTAGAAGCTGATTTTATGTTCCTGTACTACGCTGAACTGATGAATTTTGACCTTGATCCTAAGATTGAAAACTATTTCAATTACTATGCAGTACAAAATGTACATCATATTGCTGAAGTGATGGGAAAATCGAGTTTTGAATTCAATACAAGGATCGTGAAATATATTTTAGGCCTTAATTCAAGTAATTTTGATTATCTTACGTCTAAAGTAAAAAAAGAACAGATGGACCTTCTTTTGGAGCTGGCCATCAGTAACAATTATCATTTAATAAAAGAATACGAAAATAACATCAATACTTTAACACAAACGGAATTATATTATGGCTATTAACTTACAAAAAGGACAAAGAGAAAACATTAACGCACCTAAATTTACTGTAGGTTTAGGATGGGATATCAATAATACTTCTACAGGAACAGCATTTGACCTTGACGCTTCTTTATTTTTACTGGGTGAAGACAAAAAATTAGTGTCAGACAGCCACTTTATTTTTTATAACAACCTTGAGTCTCCGGATAAATCAGTAATTCATACCGGGGATAACCTTACAGGAGAAGGTTCAGGTGATGATGAGCAGATTAAAATCGATCTTACAAAAATTGATGCTGCCATTCAGGAAATTACAGTAGTCGTTACTATTCACGATGCAGATGCTAGAAAGCAAAACTTTGGACAGGTAAGAAATTCTTTCATTAGAATTTTTAATTCAGATACGAATGAAGAAATCTTAAAATATGAACTGGATGAAGATTTCTCAATCGAAACGGCTGTAGAGTTCGGAAGAATCTACAACAGAAACGGAGAATGGAAATTTGAGGCTGTAGGAGCAGGACAAAGAGACGGCCTTGAGAAGTTTGTATCAATTTATCAGAAATAAGTATGGATAATCAGGAAAATCAACCCATAGATCCGCTAGGATCAATTGAACCTCTTAAAACATTTGAACCTACGCCAATGGCTCCGCCGAGTCAGCCTGTTCAAAATGCAGCACCGGCAGTTCTTGTAGACAGAGAGGGAAATGTAAGCCTTAGTCAGTTGCAGCCGGAAGAACGCCAGAAGTATGAGCTTCTTGCCAACTCCATTGACGAAGCTAATCCGGGATCTATTGTGAATTTTGGAGCTGAGCTTCAGAAAACATTATCGAACCAGAGTGACAGTTTCTTAGGAAATGTAAGAAGATCAAACTCAGGAGAAGTAGGTGTACTTATCAATGATCTTTTGGTAGAGCTTAATTATGTAGACGTAGAAGAGCTTAATGGAAATAAAGTAAAGAGTTTCCTAAGCAAATTGCCTTTCATGAAAAAGATCATGACTCAGGTGGAAAACCTATTTACGAAATACGATAAGATCATCAATAATATTGAGCAGATCTCTTATAAAGTAAATGCGGGGATCATTACTTCTACAAAAGATAATGCTGTATTGCAGACTATTTTTGAAAGCAATGTAAATTCCATTAAGCAAATTGAAGAGCTGGTAATTGCTGGAAATGTAAGAATGGAAAGAGCTGCAGGAGAGCTTGCCCTGATGGAAGCCAGCCCTGAAAGCTATCAGGATTATCAGATTGCAGATAAAAGAGATTTCATTGCAAGATTAGACAGAAGAATGGCTGATCTTAAGGTGGTACGTGTCATCATGATGCAGTCGCTGCCACAGATCAGGTTAGTACAGAATAATAATGTTTCTATTGCTGAAAAAGCACAAACAATTCTTACCACGACACTTCCGGTATGGAAAAACCAGCTTTCTCTGGCTGTTGCCATGTACAGACAGCAGCAGAATATTGAAATTCAGCAGAAAGTATCTTCCACTACTGAGGCTATCTTAAAAAAGAATGCAGAACGTCTTGGTCAGAATTCAGTGAATGTAGCCAGAGCCAATGAACAGACTATTGTATCTGTAGAAACACTAAGAGAAACAACTTCAATGCTTATCAATACGCTAAACGAAGTGAAACAGATTCAGAAGCAAGGTGCTGATAACCGAAGAAAACTGGATCAGGATCTTCAGACATTGGAGCATGAATTAAAAGCTAATGTCAGAGGTTAATTAACAGGGTACCAAGGTGGGGGATGATGCAGCAACCATATTGTCGCAAAGCAAAAGAAGGTTAACAAAGCTTAAACTTCTGGCTAATTTTTTTGAACATATTGACATAATATCCATTTACATCAAAACAGATATTATCCACAATCTGTTCCAGGAGAATACTGCTTTGGATTATAGCAAACTGGAGCTTTTTCACCTTCAATATACCGACAGCCTTATAGAATTGCTGACCAAGATCAAAAGACAGAAGGAAAATGATATGCTGACTGTCATCAATGAAATTGGTATTAATAAAAAATATATTTCAGGTTTTGAAGAAAGACGGGTAGACAGTTTTCAGACGGACAGGAAAATGTACAGTGGCGTATTTTCACAACATTTGAAAACATTGTATAAAGATCTTACGGAAGATGTTTTTACCGCCAATTGGGATAATGTACTCTATTTCCATAAGAAGTATGCTCAGGAATTTTACAGGAATGAAGCAGATGAATCGCTGCTGAAGTCTGAATCTTTTCCTGCCTATCAGTATCTGGATTATTCCATTGAAAGAAAACTGTTGGGGAGACTTAATATACAGGGATTTAAAGTACGTTTTGTTTGTGGCTACCTTTTTGGAATTCATGAGTATGAACTTTTCAAGATCTTTCAGTCTGATGATTATTTTATTTTCAGTGTAGACGAGAAGAAACTTTATCTTTTAGACAAAGAACTGGATCAACTCGATATTTCTGAAAATCAATCGAATCAGGGAACTATTATCGATCAGTTGAAAAGGAAAAATGAATACCTGGAAAATAGTATGAACGAAAGAAAACGCAGTATACCCACAGAAGTGGAAGGTGTTTTGAAAGACTATTTAAAAAACCTGGAAAATATAGATATTATGAGCAAAATATTTGATTTCGATGAAGAAACAAATATCCTGAGGGCAATGCTTAATTTGAATTTGAATAATAACTGATACGAAATTTGAAAAGTGAAAAAGCAAATCCGCTCTTTCACAAAAAAAAGTAAATAACAACTAAACATAAAAAGATGGCTATCAACTTACAAAAAGGTCAAAGAATTAACCTTAAAAAAGAAAACGGCGCAGAACTTTCCCAAGCTTGTGTAGGAATCAACTGGGGAGCAATTGAAAAAAAAGGTCTTTTTGGAACTAAAAAAGAAGCAGTAGACTTAGATGGAAGCTGTATTTTATATGATTCAAACAAAAATGTAACAGAAGTCATTTATTTCGGAAACCTGAAATCCAGAAACGGATCTGTAAAGCACAGTGGAGATGACCTTACAGGGGATATAAATGGAGATGATGGTTTGGATAACGAAGTAATCACAGTAGATTTCAGCCAACTGGAACCCAACATCGAACATGTTGCAATGGTTCTAAACAGTTACCAAGGTCAGGATTTCGGAACAATTCCTTTTGCTTCTATCCGTATTTATGAAGGATCTCCTACCAACGTAAGAGAAGTTTTTGCTAAATATGATATCGCAAACGATGCCTCTTTCAGAGGACATGTTGCTATGGTAATGGGAGTATTCTATAAGAGAAACGGAGAATGGAAGTTCAATGCGATCGGAGATCCTACAGCAGATAGAAAACTGGAACAGACAATTCAGACTGTACAGATGAATTACTTATAAACAATTATCAATCAATAGATAAATAAATTAGCAATATTTGTACCTTGTACACTTATTGCTTTTATCATATAATAACATATAACTCAAGTGGAACATCAAAGTATTTTAGAACTGCACCCTGGCCTGGTCTGGGGATTCGCGATAACGGTTGTTATCATGCTGCTCCTGGATTTAGGGGTATTCAATAAAAAAAGTCACGAAGTCTCGTCCAAAGAAGCGACCATCTGGTCTATCGTGTGGATCTCACTTTCTATGATCTTTTCAGGCGTAGTGTATTGGGTTTTCAATACAGACGGAACACCGGAAAGTCATGCTATTGCGGTAGAGAAATTTACACAGTATCAGGCCGCCTACTGGATTGAGAAAGCCCTTTCTGTGGATAACTTATTCGTGTTTATTCTTGTTTTCGGCTTCTTTAAAGTTCCGAAATACCTTCATCATAAAGTGTTGTTCTGGGGAATTATCGGTGCACTGATATTCAGAGCTATATTTATCTTTGCTGGAGTAGGACTTATTAACCTTACTTATCTTCCTGAAATGAATGTTTTCGGAAAACCGGTACAGATCAATGTAGTGATGGCCCTGTTCGGACTGTTTCTTGTGTACGCAGGAATCAAATCCTGGGGTGACGGAGGCGATGATGACGATGAAGACTACAGCAATACAGCAGGAGCAAGACTGATTAAAAGCTTCTGGAAAGTTTCTGACAATTATGATGGTGACAAATTCTTCACCATTCAGAATGGAATCAAGATGGCAACACCTCTTTTGGTAGTGGTGGGGGTTATTGAATTTACAGACGTTCTTTTTGCTGTGGATTCTATTCCTGCAATCTTTGCGATCTCAAATGATCCTTTCATTCTTTACACATCGAACATCTTTGCTATCTTAGGTCTTAGATCATTATATTTCCTACTGGCAAACTTTATTCACATGTTCAGCAAACTTCCATACGGTCTGGCCATTATCCTTTCATTTATTGGAGTTAAAATGCTTATTGCACCGTGGATTCACATTCCATCTCCTGTTTCTTTAGGAATTGTAGGAGGAGTATTGGTGATCTCGGTTCTTTTATCCATTATATTCCCTGAAAAAGAAGAAGCGGAAAAAGAAAAATTAGAAGACTAAACGTTTTTAAAATAAAAAAAGCCCTGAGAACTAAACCTCAGGGCTTTTTTTATGGCTTCATATTAAAACAGACAGACAAGTTTGTCTGTTTTGTTTTTTTATCATACATTTGTCATACAAAACAAAAAGAGATGAATTCTCCAAGAGACAGAATAATTGAAACAACATTTGATTTGTTTGTAAAACAGGGATATAATTCCACGGGTATTAATCAGATCATTTCCGATGCAGGAGTGGCTAAAGCAAGTTTTTATCTGCACTTTAAATCCAAAGAAGACCTATGTGTAGAATTTTTGAAGGTAAGACATCAGTTTTGGTTCAGCGAACTTCATCATTTTTCATCATCGGCAAAAGATCTTCAGTCTAAAATCATCAGTGCTTTTGATTTTTTAATCTATATGAATCAGAAGGAAAACTTCAGAGGATGCAGCTTTCTGAATATTTTATCAGAAATCCCAATGGATAATGTCAAAATACTCAGCGTAATTCAGTCACATAAAGCGGACCTTAGAAACTACTTTTTAGAATTGTTGGCGGATGATGTACTTTCCGATCATATGTATATGCTTTTTGAGAGCAGTATCATTGAAAGTCAGCTTTTCAAGTCTAATGAATTGATTGAGAAAACAAAAAGAATAGTCACCAATTTAATACAATAAACAATGGAACAGAAACATCCGCTTCCCCCTTTCACTCTTGAAACGGCGTTGGAAAAAATTCAAATGGCAGAAGATGCCTGGAACAGTCAGGACCCTGAAAAAGTATCTAAAGCATATACAATAAACAGTGAGTGGAGAAATAGGGATACCTTTATCAATGGAAGAGAAGAGATTGTTATATTTCTTCGTAAGAAATGGGAAAGAGAACTCCATTATAAACTCAAAAAAGAATACTGGGCACATACTGACAACCGTATTGCGGTTCGTTTTGAATATGAATATCAAACAAAAGATGGCAACTGGTTCAGGGCCTATGGAAATGAGAACTGGGAATTTGATGAAAACGGACTCATGCAGAAAAGGTATGCAAGCATCAATGATCTGTCGATTACTGAAAAAGACAGGAAGTTCAGATAAAACCAAGAGACTGTTATCATGACAGTCTTTCTTAGTGTCAGGCTAATTTATAAAGCTCCTTTTCCATGTAAGAGTTTATTTATTTTCCTTCTGGTCTGTACAGAAACCTTGTATGCTTCGTCCCGAAGCTTCTGTATTTTTCCTACGGGCTGGAAAATAGTTTTGCTTTCAAAAGGATTGAATGAAAGCAGTTCATTCGTGCAGGTTTGTGCGTTAAGCAAAGAACCTTTATTGATCTTCAGTTCACCAATTTTGACATAAGGTGAGTTTTTCCATTCCACATTCAGCTTATTGATAGGCTGATCTTTTAAGTCATAGCAGAACTGGATCAAAACATCAGCTGTGAAGTCATGAGTCTGAAAATAAGTTTTTAAGGTGTCTTTTATTTTTTGATTCTTACCCATATTCTTATCTACAGATTTTGGGCTTAATTTTATCTTGATCATATAATCCCCAAGACGGTAGGCTCCTACTGAGTGATAATCAAAAGACAGAATAAAATCGTTTTTCTTGCGCAGAAGCTTTACCATATTCTTTAAGAAAGAACCCGATAAAACTGCAGGGATTATTTTAACTGCCTGACCGAGTATAGGAAATAGACCACTCCATTTTTTCATATACGATCTGTTGATAGCAGTAAATAGCTTTAAAAAAGTGGAAACAGAATTAACAGGAAATAAAGGAAAATTGGCCAATGGGAAATTGGCGAGAAGACCTCCATTTTCATCTTTAATCTGTACTGCCATTCCATATGCAGGAATATCTTTTTTAGCATTATTAATGGTGAGCTGAGCATTGGAAAACCTGATGATAAGATCAAATTTCTCTTTATCAAAAAAAGCATGCAGCGATTCAGGAATATTGGGATTAACCCATAATGTTCCTTCAGCTACAGCATAGGTTTTTGCATGAGCATTTCTTGTAGCATAATTGACATCACTGATGGAAGAGGATTGCTCAACAAAATCTGCAATCGATTTTTTATTGATCTCCAAAAGCTTCTTTTCCTCTTCATTGAGTTCATCGAATTTCTTATTATATTTTAGTGGTGTTGGCATTTAGTTTTTAAATTCAATTATAACGCCAAGTTTCGGAATCTGTGTTAACTGAGTATTACAAATGTTTGAATTTTACTGAGATGACGCACCGAAAGCTGAAATATTAAACGGTATTAAGAAACAGGATCAGAATAAATAGTTTTAAGTGCCTGATTAATAATACTTCCTGTTTCTGACTTCCAATTTCCGGCAACAAATCTTATCTTTGTAAAAAATTAAAGTATGGGAGTAGCAGATTTGTTATTTAAACGTAAAAAAGAATTGGCAGAAAAAAACCTTAACGATGGTAAGGAATATATGGTAGAGTACGGTAAGAGAGAAAGTGTTGTACAATTGCCAAGCGGTTTGCAGTATGAAATCATTACTGAAGGAGATGGTGCCAAGCCAGGACCTAAGTCTACTGTAAAATGCCACTATCATGGAACTACTATTTCAGGTAAAGTTTTCGATAGCTCTGTAAAAAGAGGTACTCCTGCATCTTTTCCTTTAAACAGAGTAATTTCAGGATGGACAGAAGCTCTTCAGCTTATGCCGGTGGGAAGCAAATGGAGATTGATTATTCCTCCGCATTTAGCCTATGGAGATCAGGAAATCAGCAAAGAAATCGGACCTAACAGTACGCTTGTTTTTGAAGTTGAATTACTGGATATTAAATAATTCTTCTTAAAAATAGATTAAAAAATTTACCTGAACTCAGGTAAATTTTTTTATTTGTATTATATTCGTATAAATGAATCATCATAAAAGCATAGTTGTCCGGAAACAGGCAATCATGATTATGGTCATTCAGATACTGCACAAATTTTATAAATGAATGAAAAATCTATTCTACCTTTTGGCTATTTTTAGCTTAATGATATCTTGTGTTTCCAGAAAAACTCAGGCTATTCAACAGAATATATTGACCCTGAAGGATAGCTATTGTAAGGCACCCTTTAAATATAACTTTATTAACAAACTGCCTTCGTATAATTCTGACTCCATTCTGACAGCTAATAAAGAACTTAAAAATGTACTTTCTGAGCAAAGTATTCTGATCCTGAATGCCCTGAATAATCTGGATGAGGTATATAAAATTATAGAGCTTAAAAAAGATTCTTCTATTACTTCCCAGCTTAAAGTTTTGCAGCTTAAAGGAAAGATCAATAACAAGATTGCTATTTCCTTAACGGAATTGGATGCTGTTGCCGCAGAATTCGACTGTGAAGGAGAAAGGGTAGAGCAAATTGAAAATTATGTGAATGATCTTAACAGTTCCAGAAATAATAAACTGATTTTATATTCTATCATCGCAGGAGCAGCAGCTTCCATAGCCGGTGGTATTGTAAAAAGTGATGGATGGAGTAATGCAATTGATATTGGCGGGGGGGCTTTAGGAGCCGGCTTTGGGTTGGCAACACTTAACCCGAAAGGAAGAAAAGTGGAATTTATCCATAATAGAAATCTGCTGAGGGATATCTGGACAGAAAAATTGGGATCATCGAATTTTCCTCCGTTTATTTGGTATATGTACACCGAGAAAAGGTTTTCAAGCATGGAAAAAAAATCTATTATCGCCAACATAAAAGAAATATGGCTGCATTATCAGTTCGATGGTAATAAAGACGCTGCTGATCATTCGGTGATTTTCAGTGACGGTGGGATCTACAGGGCCGGAGATCTTCACAGTCGTGCATCGATGCTCAATCAGATGCAGTCTGCTACCCGAAAGATCAATCAAAATATAAGTTATCTCTTATTGGATCTGGACCGTCTTATACTGTAAGAAAAAAATAATTGTAATAAAATTTGTTACAATTAAAAAAATGCTTACCTTTGCCATGTAATTATAATGAACAATACAAGATTTGCTACGGCAGTACATATTATGACCTTATTGGCAAAAAGTCCTCAGGAGTGGCTCACTTCAGAATGGATTGCCGGTAGTATCAATGTAAATCCGGTAATTGTCCGAAAGGAGATGAGTGTATTGAGAGAAGCGGGTCTTATTGCTAGCAGACAAGGAAAAGAAGGAGGGAGCCAGCTGGCTAAGAATGAAGAATTGATTACAATTTCTGAGATCTATAAAGCGGTAAAAAATACAGAAGTATTGGGTAAAAAAAATCAGAATCCCAATCCTGCATGTAGCGTTGGAAAGGAAATCAATGTTCATTTAAATACATTGTTTGAAGAAACAGATCAATTGGTAGTTAACTTTTTAGGAGATAAATCATTGAGAGAATTCGCTGATCAGTTCGATTAAAATTTTTTTAACTATAAATGTAACAAATTTTATTACAATTTAATTTAAAATATAACATTATGAAAAAAGTAGCAGTAATAGGTGCAACAGGATTTGTAGGAGCACACGTGGTAACAGAATTAACTGAAAGAGGGTATGCGGTAGAAGCTTTGGTAAGAGATGCATCGAAGGTGAAAACACAAGATAACGTAACGGCAAAAAGCGTTGACGTAAACAATGTAGATGAATTGGCAGATGCTCTAAAAGGAAGTGATGCTGTAATCAGTGCTTTCAATGCCGGATGGACGAATCCAAACCTTTACAATGATTTCTTAAATGGTTCTGTAAACATTGAAAAAGCAGTAGGACAGGCAGGCGTAAAAAGACTTATCGTAGTAGGGGGAGCAGGAAGCCTATATACTCCGGACAACGTACAGATTGTGGATACTCCTGATTTCCCGGAAGCATACAAACCGGGAGCAACGGCAGCAAGAGATTATTTAAACAAAATCAAAGAAAATAATACATTGGATTGGACTTTCTTCAGCCCGGCAGTAGAAATGAATCAGGCTAATGTAGGAGCAAGAACTGCACAGTACAGAACATCATTGGAAACTCCCGTATTTGACGACAACGGAAGAAGCCGTCTTTCTGTTGAAGATGTAGCCGTAGTTTTAGTAGATGAATTGGAACAGAATAATCACATCCGTGAACGTTTTACAGCCGCTTACTAATTATAAAAAATAACAAATATGTTTAAAAAGAAATTATTATCCTTGGCAGTAATGCTTGGTTTTGCAAGTATTGTATGGGCTGGTAACCTTAAAGTAAAAGTCTATAATCCCGGATCTAAAGCAATTTTTTCCATTACCTCAACAATCATTTATGGGGATAAAGATGCCATACTTGTTGATGCTCAGTTTCAGAAACAATATGCGGAACAATTGGTGAAAGAAATAAAAGCAACAGGTAAAAATCTGAAAACCGTTTATATTTCACATAGTGACCCTGATTTTTATTTTGGATTGGATGTGATCAAAAAAGCCTTTCCAAATGCTAAGATTATTTCAACAGCTCAGACTGCCTATTTGATAGCTGCTTCAAAGGATGATAAAATGGCTGTTTGGAAACCACAGATGAAAGGAGATGCTCCTTCAGAAATCATAGTTCCGGAAGCTGTTACTGCCATTCCTGATCTTGAAGGAAATAAAATTGAGATCAGACAGAATCCTGAAGATCCTGCCCATAGTTTTCTCTGGATCCCGTCTTTAAAAACAGTGGCTGGAGGGATATCAGTTTCTACAGGTTCACATCTTTGGATGGCCGATACTCAAAATGTAAAAGCTATTGATCAGTGGATAGCACAGATTGATGCTATGAAAGCTTTACAGCCTCAGCAGGTGATTCCTTCCCATTTTTCAGAACAGTCACTATCTCCTCAGTCCCTGGATTTTGTTAAAGGTTATCTTGAAAACTATAAAAAAGCAGTTACAGAAAATAAAACAAGCTCTGCCATTGTAGATTTTATGGTGAAAAAATATACCACTCTTCCCGGAAAAGAGGAATTGGAAATGGGTGTGAAAGTGTTTATGGGAGAAATGGCCTGGGATTTAAAATCACCTTATCCGGCGATTGGAAATAAAGTAGAGGTAGATTTTGGAACAACAAAATTCATTCTGGATTTTAAAGATAACAAAACCATGTCATTCCTTGGAACAGCCGGACCTTCGAAAGATACCACAGATACGGTGCAATATACTGCAGTGGAAGTGGCTAAGAATGTCTTTATGGTATATTGGCATGAACCTCATCTGGGTTTCAATGTAACCCATATTCAGGATTATAATAAAAATATAATATATTCAAATATTGCAGGACCTGACGGTACATTTACCCATCCGAAAGGAAGTCTGAAGATTTTAAAATAAAAAAGAATCTGCCTATTGATTCTATTTTTCAGCACCTTTAAGATCAAGATATAAACAGTAAAACTTAGTATGAAATACATATCAATTTCATAACTCACAAAGTTTTTAATTGGATATAACAAGAAAAAGGCTGTCCGATGGGACAGCCTTTTTTTATAAATTCATAAACAGCTTCGGATTAACCGGAGTATTGTTTTTGTGTACTTCATAGTGAAGGTGAGGGCCTGTAGAACGGCCTGAATTTCCGGATTTTGCAATTACCTGGCCTACTTTTACCTTATCATTTACTTTTGAAACAAGCTGTGATAAATGTCCATATAGAGTTGCTAATCCATTTCCGTGGGAAACAATAACACAGTTTCCATAACCTCCTTTCTGTCCGGAAAAAATGATTGTTCCTGCAGCGGCAGCTCTTACATCAGAACCATATGCAACAGCAATATCTAATCCTTTATGAAACTGCATCTGATCTGCTTCAGCAGGTGGGTTGTTTTTTTCAGCAGTTGCGATGGTCTTAGAAGAAGAAGTGGTACCGGCCGCAGCTTTTGCAGCAGTGGGAGCCGGAGCAGCAGCCACAGGAGCCGCTTTTGGAGTTACCATTACCTTGATTTCCCTTTTAATACCATAGCTGTCTGTCACTTCAATAATTTTTTCCACTGGTTCAGCTTTTACTTCCGGCTTTGGAGCTGCTACCACTACAGGCTTAGACTCTGTGGCAGCACTTGTTTTTACAGAAGCATAAACAGTTTTATATGGAATAGGATTTTTTCTAATCCCAAAATTTGATGAAATATATCCGTCAGTAGGCATTCCCAAGGGAACCTGCATTAGTTTTTTCTGCAGATCCATTAAATACTGACTATATCGGTTGGCCTGTTTGGCGAGATAAATAGAGTTTGAAATGCTATCCTGACTGAGAACCATCAGTTTTTCATTAGAAATATCCTTAGATTTCAGGAAAGAATTGAGCTGTGAAACAGTCTGATCTACAAGATTAAGATCTGTTTTCATTTTCAAATAATCTACACTGTCCCTTTCAGTGTTTATTTTTACAAGATTTACTTCGTAATTTTTGTCATCCTTCTCTGAGAATAACTTGGCAATACATATCCCTTGTGCAAAAACTACTAGTAAAAGCCCTCCGAGGAGAATGTTTACGTTCTTCTTGCTGTTTAGAAATTTTTTCATATTTCCTCTCTTAGTAAGTTTAAAACGGTTTTGAAGCTGCAAATTTAATTAAAATTAGTCTTTGTGACTTATTTTTAATTAAAATTCATGATTTTTTGTATTTAACGTATAATTAGATATTTAATTGTGTTTAAGTGTTAATTTTTTCAGAAAATGGCTTTTATCATTGTTTCAAAAGCTTTGTTACGTCTATGTTTTAATATCTTTGCAGTTCACATTCCAATTTATGGCTAAAAAGAAAATAATGTCAGAATCTTCTCATCCAAAAAAGAATAAAAAAGATATTTCTGTAGGGGTAGTAGGAAGCGGAAGTTTTGCAACCGCTATCGTAAAAATGCTTGTTGAAAACTGTAAAGTTGTACACTGGTGTGTAAGAAGTGAGTTTGTAAAAGGAGCGATTGAGCTTCGTGGACATAACCCTACCTATCTTACAGCGGCTCATTTTAATCTTAAAAGTTTAAAACTGACCACGGATATCAATGAATTGGTTTCTGCCTGTGATGTTATTGTTTTGGCAACGCCATCCATTTACCTGTCTGATACGTTAGATAAAATGACGTGTGAGTATTCAGATAAAATATTTATCTCTGCTATTAAAGGAATTATTCCTAAAGTAAATGATGTGGTAGCCCATTATTTACGTGATGAATTTAAAATTGGTTTCAGAAATCAGGCAGTTATTGCAGGACCATGTCATGCAGAGGAAGTAGCAATGGAAAGACTTTCTTATCTTACAATTGCAACGGTAGAGGATGAAACTTCTGAAAAGCTAAAAGAAATTTTCAGTTCAGATTTTATCAAAGTTCAAACCAGTAAAGATATTTTAGGAAATGAATACAGTGCTATTCTTAAAAATATTTTTGCCATTGGAGCCGGAATAGCAAGTGGATTGGGGTATGGAGATAACTTTACAGCAGTTTTTGTATCCAATGCGATTCGTGAAATGGAAACCTTCCTCGAAGCCATTTATGAAGCACCAAGAGATGTGAATGAAAGTGCCTATCTGGGAGACCTTTTGGTAACCGCTTATTCACTTTTCTCAAGAAACAGAAACCTAGGAAACCTTATCGGGAAAGGATATACCGTAAAATCGGCAATCCAATCGATGAATATGGTGGCAGAAGGGTATTACGCCGCAGATTCCATCTATAAAACAGCAAAACAGAAAAAACTTAAATTACCAATTATTGATACAGTGTATGCCATTCTTTATGAAGGTAAAAATGCTGAAAAGCAGTTCAAAAAACTGACAGCGAAACTGAATTAAAAAAAGAAGGTTTGCATAAACCTTGTTTTAATATATTTTAACCTAAGCCCCCCAGCTTGGGTTTTTTTATGGATTTATTTCTGTGATGATCAAAGATAGTAGCTAAGACCCGGGACTGTATTTTTGAGTTTTTACTATTTGAAATGTTGCTATTATCAATCATTTCAATGAAGACGTATTGAAATTTTCCATGATTTTTTGTTGTTTACTAAAGAAGTCTGTTTCCTGAAAAATTAACGTGTTAAAATCGTTTCTCTTTTTAAAACTTTTCCCGAAATTTGAAGTAAAATTTAAAATTATGTCACAATCGCTTACAAGCAGAACGCCGAAACCTAGATATGACGTTGTACTGATAGGTGGCGGAATTATGAGCGCCACTTTAGCAACAATGCTCCATGAATTTGATCCCAGTCTTGAAATTGCGATCTTCGAAAGACTCGGAAGATTTGCTAAAGAAAGTACAGCCGCATGGAACAATGCCGGAACAGGACATTCTGCATTTTGTGAGCTAAACTATACCCCTGAAAAACCGGATGGCAGCATTGATATAACAAAAGCAGAAAGTATTGCTGAACAATTTGAAATTTCAAAACAATTTTGGTCTTACCTGATTACAAAGGGATATATTAAAGAGCCTAAAGAGTTTATCAATTCATGTCCACATATGAGTTTGGTATTTGGTGAAAAAGATGCGGAATATCTTAGAAAGCGTCATGATAAAATGGTTGATTCAGTTCTTTTTTCGGGAATGGAATTTTCTTCTGATCACGAGAAACTGAAAGAATGGATTCCTTTGGTAATGAGCAAAAGGAATCAATCTGAAATAATGGCAGCTACGAAAATGGATATGGGGACGGATGTCAACTTTGGAACGTTAACCCGAAAAATGGGAAGACACCTGCTTGAAGATTCTAATGTAGAGGTTTTCTTATACCATGAAGTGAAAGATATTGACCCAAGAGAAGACGGTAAATGGGAAATGAAGGTAAAAGACAGAATTCATAGCCACAAACAGGAGGTTGTTGCTGATTTTGTATTTATCGGAGCTGGAGGATATGCACTTCAGTTATTAGACAGTTCGGATATTAAAGAAAGCGAAGGCTATGGAGGTTTTCCTGTTTCAGGACAGTGGTTGGTAAGCCATAATCAGGAGCTGGTAAAAAAACATCAGGCTAAAGTATATACACAGGCAACAGTGGATGCCCCACCAATGTCTGTTCCGCACCTTGACCTTAGAATTATCGATGGCGAGAAAGCTCTTCTTTTCGGACCTTTTGCAGGGTTTTCAACAAAATTCCTGAAAGAAGGAAGTTACCTTGATCTGCCTGAAAGTGTTAATACAAAAAATTTAAAATCATTATTTGGTGCCTGGTGGCATAATATCCCGTTGACAAAATACCTTATTCAGCAGGTTGCCATGACAAAATCCCAGAGAATGCAGCATTTGAGAGAATTTGTAAAAGATGCCAAAGAGGAAGACTGGGAACTGAAAGTAGCAGGACAGAGAGTTCAGGTTATTAAAAAAGACGAAAAAGAAGGAGGTAAACTGGAATTTGGAACTGAAGTGGTTGTAAACAAGAGCGGTACTATTGCTTCTTTGTTGGGGGCTTCACCAGGAGCTTCCACAGCGGTATATGCTATGCTGAATGTTCTTGAAAAATGTTTCCCGGAAAAAATTCAGGGAGAATGGAAAGGTAAATTGCTTGAGATGGTTCCTTCTTACGGGAAGAAATTGGCAGAACATCCGGAGCTTACTGAAGAGGTGAGAAATTATACAAAAGAAAAATTAGAATTAGAATATTAACATCAGCAGTAAGCAATGGGTAGTAAGCAATACAAGCAGAATTACTCATTGCTTACTACTTATTACTTATAAAAAGGTGGAAGAAGTAGTTGTAAAGCCGCTCATAGCAAAAGAACTCCTGGAGTCCCTTCAAACGAAAATAGAAGAGGAGAAACAGGTGATTATACATTGTTGTTTTCCGGCATCACCATTCCTGGGAAATCTGATCAGGATCTGGCATTCCACGTATCTTTTTGATAATCAGTCTGAGCATAGAAGTAAGCTGATTCATGCAGAAAATATCTCAATTTCCCCTTATTGGACACCGGTTCCCTTCATGAAAGATTTTTGGTTTACCCTGATATTCTCGGGGCTTCCGAAAGACTGTAAAAGTTTTGATTTAAAAGAAGTGATTCCTGAAGAAGGAGGGTTCTTTGTAGAATCTATTAAGAGAAATTCTTCAGATGTGTATCGTGTAAAAATATCAGAATTCTGAATGATATGAAAATAAGAGAGGAAAAGCTGGAACAAATTATTCAGTGGGCTGAAAATAATCCCGATATCCGGGCTGTTCTTCTGACCAGCTCATTGGTGAATCCTTATGCTCCGGTAGATGACCTGAGTGATCTTGATGTAGAACTGGTTTTTGAAAGCCGAAAAGACTATGAATCCGGAAATAGCTGGCTTCAGCTTTTTGGAGATCCCATTTCTATGATTGAGGAAGATGATACTGTTTTTGAAGGAAGACATGCCATGAAAATGGTTTTGTACAGAGATCATGTAAAAGTTGATTTTAAGCTGTATCAGGTGTCTGAATTTATGGAAGAAGTACAAAAAGGAGCACTTCCAGAAGATTGGGATGTAGGATATAAAGTGCTGATTGATAAAGATGGCCTGACAAAAGATCTGAAACCTCCCACTTATCAGTCTATCATGATTCATAAGCCTGATGAAAAAGAATTTCAACAGCTGATGAATGATTTCTGGTGGGATACCACCTATGTGGCAAAATGTCTGAAACGGGGTGATATTTTTTATGCTAAATTCATGTCTGAGAATATCCTGAGAGCAGAATATTTGGTTAGTCTGGTTGAATGGCATATTGGTAACGACCATAACTGGGATAACATGACTACCAATAAGCATGGAAGACTTTTTAAAAAATACCTGCCTGAAGATTTATGGAGTAGAGTGGAGGCTACATTTTCCGGAAGCTCCATTGACAAAAACTGGACTGCTCTGTTTGCTTTCGCTGACCTGGTTCATGAGCTGGGAACTGCTTTAGCTCAAAAACTGAACTTTACGTATCCTTCTAAACTTGAAAGTGACATCAGAACTTATCTTCTTGAAGTAAAATCAATGCCGTGATTTAAGCAAATTCATTCCCTTTGATCAGGTTTTCAATACAGTATTCTGCAATGGCAGTAATGGTAACAAAAGGATTTACTCCAATTGTTCCGGGGATTAATGACCCATCTAAAACATAGAGATTTTCATGTTCCTTTAATTTACCATATTCATTAGTGGTTTCACTCAGTACACATCCTCCGAGCGGATGATAGCAGATATCTGCTCCAAAACCATTATTGAACAGGAAATGACTTCTGGTTCCTCCATTGGCTTTATTCATTTTTCTGACAAAGTATTTGGCATTTTCCTTCATTTTGACCGTATGGCTTTCATCCCAATTCAACTTCAGAGACCGATTGATGGTATCATATGTCACTTCTCCTTTTTTATCAACCCGGTTAATTAATAAATACAAGGCAGTGGCTACATCCATTCCCATAGGCAAAGGTGCAATCTCAGTAAAGAAGGGATGTTCCTTATCATCCCAGTTGTCAATACCACCTACCGGAATGGTAGATTGCTTTGCTCCTGTTCCTCCGGACAGAGGCTTTACCCAATTCCTTCCGGTCATAAAGTTCCCATTGTTACCCCAGTTTTTTCCGATGCCTTCGTGAAGAGGCAATCCGTTTACAGCATTGGATCGCAACAGAAGCTGTAAAGTTCCCATTGTACCTGCAGCAAGAATAAGCTTTTTACAATGGAATATTTTATCAGCAATTAGAGCACCTGATGTATCAGTCTGTTGTACGTTTACGGTATAGGTTTTATCATCATTCAGTTTTATATCATCTACCCGGTGAAGATCAAGAATTTCAAGATTTCCCGTTTCCAGTGCTTTCTTAAGATAGGTTTTGTCTAAACTGTTTTTACCATGATTGTTTCCATAGATCACTTCAGTATTAAGAGCAGAGCGGGGAACTTCATTTCGAAATTCTTTCTCCATATATTTAAAATCATATACATTGGGAACTCTCATCGTTTTAAAACCAGCCTGATGAGCTTCCTCTTCTCCCACCCGTGTAAATTTGTAATAAGGACAGTCTTTTAAAAACTCCTCATCAATGATATTTACCTTAAGCTCTTCGTGAACCAAAGGGAAATAATGATGATAAAACTTCTCTGCATCCAGCTGGGGGAAAACTTCTTTGAAATAACTTTCTTTAGGAGTTACTGCCATTCCTCCGTTAACGAGCGATCCACCGCCAACACCCCGCCCAACCCAGATATTAATATGATCAAAATCTAAACGGTCCAGGGTTCCGGTAAAAGGAGTTAAAGAAAAAATATTCATGAATGGGGCAATGCTTTTCTTTTTAAGCCAAGCAGAACTTTTTCCCGGTTTCAGCAGGTTAGAAAAAGGAATTCCTGACTTTTCCCAGTTGAGCCCCATTTCCAGCAACACTACTTTTTTTCCGGCTTCACAAAGACGTAAAGCAGATACAGCCCCTCCATACCCACTACCAATGATAACAATCGGAGCTTCTATAATTTTGTTTTGCTTATCGCTTGTCCGCTCTGCAGCCCAGAATAGATTAGATTGAAGAAAATAAAAGCCTGATACTGCTAATACACTTGTCTTAATGAATTTTTTCCTGTCCATGAGCTTTGCTTCTCAAAAAGCATGCTAACTTCACAAAAGCGTGTTTTATTTAAAACAGATTATACTTTTTATTATAATTTTAACTGTTTAAACCCTGAAAAATTCATAGTTTTACTTATAATTTATAGCATTTATGAAAAAAATTATATGGCTCTTTTTGATCCTTCCTTTTTGGGCTTTTCCCCAAAAAACGACTTCTAAAGAAGTGATGGATGTGAAAAAATTTCAGAAAGAACTCAATGCTGAATATCTGAATCCGAAAGAAACGCCCTTGCGGGGAGATAACTTTAAAAATTTTAAAGAACATCCTTTCTTTCCAATCGATATAAAATATAGAATTACGGCAAAATTTGTTAAATCAAAAGATACAAAGCCTTTTGATCTTCCAACTTCTTCAGGGAAAACAAAGTCTTACCAGGAATATGGAAAGGCAAGCTTTGAGCTGGACGGAAAGCCCTATACCCTTACTTTATACCAAAGCCTGGATTTAATTAAGCAGAAGAAATATCAGGACTATCTTTTTCTTCCATTCCGGGATGCTACCAATGAAAAAGAAACCTATGGTGGGGGAAAATATTTGGATCTGAAAATTCCAAAAGGAAATACAATAGTACTGGATTTTAATCAGTCCTACCATCCTTATTGTGCTTACAATGCCTACGATTATAACTGCCCTATTGTGCCTGAAGAAAATAAACTTCCTGTGGAAATACGTGCAGGGGTAATGTATGAAGATATCTATCATCACTAAATTTGACTATGATAAGCTTAGAATTTTATACTCCGGAACATCTTTCAGCCATTACATATACGCTGGACGAAAAGCAATCACAATTTACAGCATTAGCAGAAGAAGCTTTGCAGAGAATAGAAGAAAGGGATGATCATGATGCATTTCCTGTTACCATTTTTGAGGATGGGAATCCTGTCGGCTTTTTCGTACTTGATTTTGGTCAAGATAAGCTGGAACTGACTGATAACAAAAATTCTGTTCTGGTAAGATCATTATCTGTAAATCCTGAAATGCAGGGAAAAGGAATAGGAAAAACAGCCATGATGAAAGTGGATGATTTTATCAGAAATCATTTCAAAGATTGCCATGAAATTGTTCTTGCTGTGAATCAGAAAAATGAGTCAGCCTATCATATTTACCTTAAGGCGGGATATTCCTATGAAGGGAAAACGAGAATCGGAAGAAGTGGACCTCAGTATCTTATGTACAAGAAACTTTAAGAAAATTTTAAATTCAAAATTCCCGTCCTCCTGATTTCTTTCCATAACTTTGAGTATCACCAAATGACAAAACATGGAAATATCACTTCATAATCAGGTGGCTATCGTTACAGGAGCCTCCAGTGGAATAGGTTCAGGAATTGCAAAATCTTTGGCTGCTGCAGGCGCTGCCGTTGTTGTCAACCACTCCTCACAAAGGTCTTTAGAAGAAGCACAGGCTGTTTTAAAAGAAATTACTGATGCAGGAGGGAAAGGTATCACCTACCAGTGTGATGTTTCTAAAGAAGATCAGGTCATTGCCATGTTTCAGGATGTTGTCTCTCAATTGGGTACTGTGGATATATTGGTTAATAATGCGGGGATTCAAAAAGATGCCCAATTTACAGAGATGACAATAGATCAATGGAATGCCGTGATTGGTGTCAACCTGACGGGACAATTCCTCTGCGCAAGAGAAGCTGTCAAAGAATTTTTACGTCGGGGCATTGATCCATCCCGATCTATTGCCTGTGGTAAAATTATTCACATCAGTTCCGTTCATGAAATTATTCCCTGGGCAGGGCATGCCAACTATGCATCGAGTAAAGGGGCTGTCAGAATGCTGATGCAGACCTTAGCCCAGGAATACGGAGCGGATAGGATCCGGGTCAATTCTATTTGTCCGGGAGCCATCCAGACTCCAATAAATAAAGAGGCCTGGGAAACTCCCGAAGCACTTAATGCTCTTCTTACCCTGATCCCTTACAACAGAATCGGACAGCCGCAAGATATAGGAAACTTAGCAGCATTTCTCGCCAGTGACCTAGCAGATTATATAACCGGAACCAGCATTTTTGTTGATGGGGGAATGACTACGTTTGAGAGCTTTTCAACCGGAGGATAGGTGAGGGTTATAAGTTGGGTGTGGCAGGTTTTAAAATTTCAAAGTAGAGGATGTTGAATTACTAATGATTTCATTATGTCAGAAAAACAGAGAATTTCAGATATTTCATGGAAAAAATGGGGCCCCTATGTAAGTAATCGTGAATGGGGACTGGTACGTGAGGATTACAGCGAGAACGGGGATGCCTGGAATTATACCAGTCATAATACTGCAGAAGCTAAAACATACAGATGGGGTGAAGAAGGGATATGTGGCATCTGTGATGACCTTCAGCAATTGGTCTTTTCTGTCGGATTCTGGAATAAAAAGGATGAAATGGTGAAAGAACGGTTCTTTGGTCTTACCAACGGACAGGGAAATCATGGTGAGGATGTGAAGGAATACTTTTATTACCTGGATTCTACCCCTACCCATTCTTATATGAAGATGTTGTACAAATATCCGCAAAATGCTTTCCCATATGCAGATCTTGTGAAAACCAATGCAGAAAGAGGTAAAACAGAACCTGAATATGAGCTCATTGATACAGGAATTTTTGATACTAATGAATACTTTGATATTTTCATTGAATATGCTAAAGAAGGTCCAAATGATATTTTAATAAGACTTACCATTATCAACAAGACTGAAAAAGAATCTTCTCTTGTTATACTGCCTACCGTCTGGTTCAGAAATACATGGAATTGGGGGTATGATGAATATCAACCGGAGATGAGCGCCCATGAAGCAGATCATATCAGACTAAGTCATAAAGACCTTGAAATAAAAAATATCTATGCAAAACAATCTATAAAAACCTTGTTTTGTGATAATGAAACCAATAACAAAAGACTTTATCGGTCACCTAATACATCAGAATACTGCAAAGACGGGATTAATAATTTTATATTGACAGGGAATGCTCAGTCGGTTAACTCCCAAAATGTAGGCACAAAAGCCTCGTTCTTTATTGATGAAGATTTTAAAGGTAAAGAGTCAAAAACCTTTGAATTCAGGATGACGGATAAAGAATTGAAAGAACCCTTTAATGATTTTGATCCTATTTTTAATCTGAGACAGAAAGAAGCAGATGAATTTTATGCTGAAGTCCAGAAGGGGATTCAGTCAGAAGATGAAAAAATGGTGCAGAGACAGGCATTTGCAGGAATGCTCTGGAATAAAATGTTCTATCATTACAATGTAGAAAAATGGCTGAAAGGAGATCCTACAGAAATATCACCACCAAAATCCAGGGATAAAATAAGAAATTATGACTGGAAGCATCTAAACAATGCCCATATTATCTCCATGCCTGATAAATGGGAATATCCATGGTATGCAACCTGGGATCTGGCTTTCCATACTATCAGCTTTTCATTAATAGATCCTGATTTTGCCAAACATCAGCTTAAACTTTTCCTGTTTGAATGGTATATGCATCCTAACGGCCAGCTTCCTGCCTATGAATGGAATTTCAGCGATGTTAATCCTCCGGTACATGCGTGGGCTGTTTTCAGGGTGTTTAAAATTGATGAATATATACGAGGCAAACCGGATCTTGAATTTCTTGAAAGTGCATTTCAGAAACTGCTGATGAACTTTACCTGGTGGGTGAACAAAAAAGACAGTAACGGGAATAATATTTTTGAAGGAGGATTTTTAGGGCTTGATAATATTGGTGTTTTCGACAGGAATTCTGTGCTTCCCAATGGTGAGCAGCTCGAACAGGCTGACGGGACAAGCTGGATGGCCATGTTTGCCCTTAATATGATGAGAATAGCACTCGAACTGGCATTATATAATAAGGTGTATGAAGAAATGGCTATGAAGTTTTTTGAACATTTTCTGTCTATTGCCCATTCGTTGGATAATATGGGTGATGAAAATTTCAGCCTTTGGGATGAGGAAGATGAATTTTTTTATGATGCGATTGCCTCCAGTGACAATACCCATATGTACTTAAGGTTAAGGACAATTGTAGGGTTGATACCGATGTTTGCCGTTGAGGTCATAGATGACGAAATGATTGAAAATCTTCCCAATTTTAAGAAGAGAATGAAATGGGTACTGGAAAATAAACCGGAACTCGCTTCTCTGGTTTCCAGATGGGAAGTTAAAGGACAGGATTCTAAACACCTCTTATCTTTGCTTCGCGGCCATCGTCTAAAAAGACTGTTGAGCAGGATGCTGAATCCGGAGGAATTTTTAAGTGATTACGGAGTCAGAGCTTTGTCGAAAGAATATGAGCAAAATCCATATACTTTACAGCTTAATGAAACGGATTATTGTGTGAAATACACCCCTGCAGAAAGTGATAGCGGGCTCTTTGGTGGAAATAGCAACTGGCGTGGACCCGTTTGGTTTCCTATTAATTTTCTTATTATTGAAAGTCTTCAGCGTTTTTTCTTCTACTACAGCCCGGATTTTATGGTAGAATACCCTACAGGGAGTGGGAATTACTCTAATCTGGATCAGATAGCGGATGCTTTAAGTAAAAGACTCTCGAAAATATTTTTAAAAGACGAAAATGGGAAACGCCCAGTGAATGGTCAGTACGAAAGATTCCAGACGGATCCGGATTTTAAAGATTATATTTTATTTTATGAATATTTTCATGGTGATAATGGCCGTGGGGTAGGGGCTTCTCATCAGACAGGCTGGACGGGATTGATCGCGAAAATTCTGCAGCCAAGATTCACCAAAAAAGAAATTGCAGAATCTGAAACTGAAATGCCGGAGGAAGCGAAATAGCGAAAAATAAATTTGCTGGTTAGCTTTACTCTATTCGAATATCTGCTGTATAATTTCCAATGAAGCAGGTGTTTTAAAATCGGTGATATGATAATGGTAATAGACCAAAAGACTATCCAGGAAATCTTTCCTCACAGAAGAATGGATTTTAATGGTATAAAAATTTTGGGCAGTGAGAGCTGTTCTCCATAGTAATGAGATTTCTTCACTGAAGATGTGGTGGGTGGAACTGGCTGAAAAAGTGCCCGTTTCCGGATCTAAAAATCTTCCTTCACCAATTAAGGGAGCAACTCCCTGAATTTTTAAAACAGCAAGTAAAAAAAGAAGATGTGATTGATAATTTTTGTTGATAAGCTGATCAATAAATTCATCAATACTAAAAAATATATTGAGGTTTTTATTTTCAAACTTAAGAATCTGACTAAGGAAATCCGAAATAAAAAAAATAATGGTATTTACTTTTATATCATTATAAATATCATTGTTTTTTACCAGTTCAAACTTTGATACTGATGCTATGCCGTTACCTCTTATTGGGTTTATGGAAAAGCTGAGTTTGCTCAACGGCTGCAGCAGGGCTTTCTTTTTATTTCTCTTGGAGTAAACCCCTTTAAGAAAATAAGTCTGAAAACCCTCCTCTTCTGTAAAACAATGCAGTACAGCATCATTTTCTCCATACTTTATAAATGAAAGTAAAAATCCGTTTTGTGAATTCATTAATTGACTACCCCTATTTTGGCTGTAGCTTTATCAGAACCGTCTTCATTAGTCATTAATACAAAATAAATACCTGAAGCTACTCTTGTTCCTCTCTGATTGTTAAGATCCCATTCGTAGTAGCCACCTCTTGCCACAGCCGAATGTACTACATTTCCTGCTGCATCTACAATTCTTATGTTCGTTTTTTCTGCCAGACCTTTAATGGTAACCTTTCCCTTAAAGTTAGAATATACTACAGGATTCGGGTACACTAATACATCTCCAAAATTTGAATTTACATCTGCAACATCTCCCTGATAAGTGACAATACCGTTATAGGTGACGAAATATACTTTACCGGTCTTCTTATCTACCTTGATATCTGTTATACTATTGGTAGGAAGGGGGGAGTTTTCTTTTGTAAAATGTTTTATTGTCTTTTCTCCATTAGAAGAAAGATAGTATACACCACCACCTTCTACAGATACCCACTTATAATCCCCTGCATCCACTTCAATCTGAAGAATCTGTGAGTCTCTGAAAAGTTCTTCCGGAAGACCATTTTGTTCTATAATAATAGGGGATGCTGTAGGACTTGGAGTTTTTATCTCAGAAGCTGCGTTGGGAAGAATTCTTAACCCATTATCACTGCCAATCCATGCATCTCCGGATTTATCAAATGCTACAGATAAAGTTCCTTCACCTGCAATTCCATTAGATTCCTTTAATAAATAATCGGTATCGTCAGAAAGATTGGTTGCATTCTTATAGTCATACACCCAGAAATTATTTGTTCTCGGTAGAGGTGTCCAAAGCATATTTTCATATAGAATAGGTTTTTGTACCCCTGAACTTGAAATAGTATATTTTTTAATGATAAAATCATCTGCTGCTTTATCATAAATTCCCATTGAAGGAATACCGTTGTCGGTAAATGCAATTGAAACAAAAAGGTTGCTTTGAGCATCTGTAGCAAAACCTACAGGACGTCGGTAAAAAGGTTCTCCCCCTACATTATAATATTTTACCAATTCAAAGTCTTTGCTGCTTGCATTGTATTTCATTTTATAGACTCCATTGTTAAACATAGTATAATTGGTAAAGAATACTTCATTATTACTGATGGGGCTCATGACTGCATCGAGTACATTGACTTGCCCTACATCCGCCTTATTAAAATAGGAAGGATATATCCATTCGGTACCGTTAAAATAATAGAACCCTGGTTTTTTAGGATTTTCTACCGGGAAGTTATAGATATCTGCTCTTGCCCCACTGGAGACAAGCATCTGATTGTTATCGTACAGATTTAATTTATAGGTAAAATTAAAATACGGACCAGAAGGTTTATAAGTATTGTTACCTTCATCTTTTATTCCGGATAATACAGTTCCTCCGAACACTTTTCCACCTGCCATTGTAGCCGTGTTACAATCTTCTCCAAGACTTATAGCATTTAAAGAAATACCGTTGAGTCCAAAGGTATAGATTCTGTTATCGGTTACTACAATATTATTTGGGGTGATCACCACATCCTGAATATTTGCAAAACTGGCAGGAAGTGGAGTGGGAGTACCATTATTATACATGAATGCCGAGGTGGCGGATGAAAACACCAATTCAGATTCAGCATCTATATTTTTGAATGCTCCCGGAACTTCTGTTGTCCATGTAGAAAATACAGGGAATGTAGTATTAATCTCATGGCTTTTCAATCCTGTATTGGTTACAGAATAAATTTTGTTTCCAAATATGGTCGCTTCGTTACTGGCTTCGTATATCCCTCCACTAAGGAAAAATGCAGAATCTCCAAATTCTTTCTTTTTAAGATCAAATATAGAGACTCCATACCCTACAGAAATAACTGCCTTATCTCCTGTAATAGAAATATGGTTAACTTTTTTATTTCCATTGTAACCTGTGGCTTTAGGAATATCAACAATGTATTTAATTTCCTGAGGACTAATCACATCCATAGATCCATCGGAATACCCAATAAGACCTGTCTTGGTTTGTGAATTATAATCAAAAGCGGTGATTCCGATATTATGGAGTCCGTTAGCTTTAGACAGTTTTGTAATCTCTCCACTTCCTATAGTATAATAGAATAATCCGTTTTCTGTTGCGGCTATTATTTTTCCATTGTCTTCTTTCATGGCCAGGACATTATTGTAGGAAAACAGATCTGACCATTTTTTTGATGAAATGACCTGCGCTTTTGTAAACTGCAGGGATGCTAAAATACCAAGAGAAATTAAAGAGAGTTTTTTCATATTATGCTATTATGCTGCTGTCTATTACCTGATTGTTCCAGGAGATATGCTGTACGTTTTTATTTGTATCAAAGTGAAAATCTATTCTTCCCAAAAGAAGCCCTGCCCATCCAACCTGGTTAACCAAGACATTCTTACCTTGTCTGTTGGTGAAAGTTTGAGGCTCAGGAAGGAACGTGTGGGTATGGCCGCCTAAAATAATATCAATATTTTCTGTACTGGCAGCTAAAATTTTATCACTTATTTTATTAGGTTCGTCTTTGTAATCATACCCAATGTGGGAAAGACAGATTACAAGATCACATTTTTGGTCTTTTTTCAGAAAGTTTGAATAATGCTGTGCTACATCAATAGGGTTAGAGTATACGGTTTCTCCATATTGCTTTTTACCCACAAGACCATCCAGCTGGATGCCTACTCCAAAAATTCCTACTTTAATACCGTTTTTATTAAAGATCTTATATGGAGAAGTTTTTCCGTCAAGTATTGTATTCTTGAAATCATAATTAGAACAGATAAATGGGAACTTTGCAGTAGGAAGAACCTTTGAAAATCCATCTAAACCATTGTCAAAATCATGATTTCCCATGGTAGAAGCATCATACTTCATCATGGACATTAATTTAAATTCCAGCTCACCTCCAAAGAAGTTAAAATAGGGAGTTCCCTGAAAAATATCTCCGGAATCAAGAAGTAATACATTAGATTCCTGATTTCTGATCTGTTGAATTAAGCTAGCTCTTCTGGCAAAACCTCCCTGATTTGGGTTTTTGGTATAGCTTGCATCAAAAGGCTCTATTCTGCTATGCTGATCATTGGTATGAAGAATAGTCAGTTTAGTTGCGGATTGTAATCCAGGAATAGCTAATCCTTCCGCCTTCATCATATTAGGAGCTAAAGCCATTGCTAAAGTTCCACCACCTATTGCTTTTAAAAAACTTTTTCTATCCATTACTTTTTACCGATAAAATTTAAACGAACATCTGTATTAGGCACTACTTCCGGAGTTTTCTTGAAATATTCAATAAATAAATCTCTAAGTTTTATTCCTGTCGGAATTGATTCTCCTTTGGCAAAGAATTTCATATTATCTCCACCCAAAGCAAGATAGTCTGAGGTAGCGATATAATAGTCTTTATCAGTGTCTATTTTTTGTCCGTTAATTAACGATTGATTAAGCTGTCCGTTTTTTGTTTCAATATACAGATGGGAAACAGGGTTGTTGACCTGGGTTTTTGCATAATAATCAAAAAGACCCTGAAGATCTGTCCCTTTCATTTTCACAATAATCATCTCATTTTCGAAAGGCATTACTTCAAAAACGTTTTTCAGCATAATATCACCTTTTCCAATGGTTGTACGGATTCCTCCGATATTGATCAAGGCAGCATCTACATTTTTCTTAAGATTTATTTTTGCCCATTCATTCCCTCCTTCAAATGTATAATCTGCTAAAAGATTACCGAGATTGCTGTTGTCTCCCTGCTTTGTAAGGTCTACATTTGTATGAGAAATTTTCTGATTCATTTCCCGGTCCAGTTTCTCTTTATAAGGTTCAATTACCTTTACAAACTCCTCATCATTCTTTAGCTCGTTATTAATAGAAATATTCTGCTGGGGCTGTACGTTTGCAAGCTGCAGCGTGGATGCTGTTTTGCAGGCGGTAAGCGATGCCAGAGCAATTCCTAGTAACAAGAATTTATTTTTCATAATATCTTTTAGTATATGCAAATATAACCATATGAATAATAAAACATTATTATTTATTACAAATTCTTATTGTAAATTATTAAATTTGACAAAAATAATTCGAACAGATGAGCATTTTAAAAGGAGTAGGTGTTGCATTGGTAACACCCTTTAATGAAGATTTATCCGTTGACTTCGACAGTTTAACCAAACTTGTTGAATACAATATTGAAAACGGAACCAATTATTTGGTAGTATTGGGAACTACGGCAGAAGCCGCTACGCTTTCTGATGAAGAAAAGAAACAGGTAATTGAGCATATCATTAAGGTAAATAATAAACGTCTTCCTTTGGTATTAGGAATTGGCGGTAACAATACTCTTGAAGTAAAGAAACAGATTGAAGAAGCAGATCTTTCTGCATTTGAAGCAGTGCTTTCTGTATCTCCATATTACAATAAGCCTAACCAGGAAGGACTTTACCAACATTACAAGGTGTTGGCTTCCACAGGGAAAAAAATCATCATCTACAATGTTCCTTCAAGAACAGGGCAGAATATTGATGCAGATACTACTATTCGTATTGCAAAGGAATTTCCTAATCTGTTTATGATCAAGGAAGCAGCACCCAATATTCTTCAGTATTTTGATATTTTAAGGAAAAAGCCTGAAGGGTTTTCATTGGTTTCCGGTGATGATGAGTATACACTTCCTGTGACGTTGGCTGGTGGAAATGGTGTTATTTCTGTGATTGGACAGGGATATCCTAAAGAGTTTTCCACAATGGTACAGCTGGCTTTTGAAGGAAAGGTGAAAGAAGCTTATGAAATTCATAATAAGCTGGTTGAAATCACACGTTTAATTTTTGCTGAAGGGAATCCTTGTGGGATTAAAGTAATTCTTGCTAAAAAAGGAATTATTAAAAACCACCTTAGACTTCCTTTGGTTCCTGCTTCAGAAGGTCTTTATGCAAAGATCAAAGCTGAAATGGCAAATATTTAAATAGAATATCAAGCGTCAGCAGTGAATAGAAATTAATATAGACCGACTCATTGTTGAAAACAGATAATTGATATAATCTCATAAAGTGAAAAGTTCAGACTTTTCACTTTTTTTAATCATAAAATAAAAATAATGAAATTAATAGAAGCGACAGCAAAGGACATTCCTTTGATTCAGGATTTAGCAAGAAGATCCTGGGAAAATGCTTATGCAGATATTCTTTCGGCTGAACAGATGGAGTATATGCTTGCAGAAATGTATTCTGAGACTGAAATTGAAAATCATCTCCAAAATCCGGATTATCATTATTATCTGATTCAGGATGAAAATAACAGTTCCTTTGAAGGTTTTATCGGATATGAACACGATTATGAACCTCAGACCACAAAGCTCCACCGTATTTATCTGGTTCCGGAAAGCAAAGGAAAAGGATTTGGAAAAGAGGCACTTCAATTTTTGAATCTTAAAGTAGCTGAAAATGGAAATGAAAGAATTATTTTGAATGTTAATAAATATAATTCTGCCAGAAATTTTTATGAATCCCAGGGATACAAGGTGTTTGGGGAAGGAACTTTTGATATTGGAAGAGGGTTTGTAATGGACGATTTTTTGATGGAGTTTCTAATTCACAAATGATTGACTTAAAATCTTGTAACTTTCTCTTGTAATTCTATAACAAGTGATTTCTTTTTTTGAATCATCTTTGCTTCAGAACCAAATCACTTTTAATAATACATTCATATGCTTGGTTTTGAGCTGATTTAGCTTTTTATCAGTATATTTTTTTCATCCTTAGTGTTTAAATTCCTGTATTCTTGAATGCAGGAATTTTTTTGTGGATACATTGTCGAAAAAAAGAAACCTATTTCACATTTAATTGAAATAAATCATTATATTTACTGAAAATTTGACTTACTATAATAGGATGAAAATGTATGTAAAATTTGATTTCAACACTCTCTGTAAGAAAGTGTTAGATGAAAAACTTAAAGAACACGGGCTGAAATACAGGTTGCTGAACTTTGGAGAGGTAGAGTTTTACGAACCCCTAACGCAGGAACAACATCATCTTTTTAAGAAACATCTTGGAGAGTATGGTATCGAAATTATTGAAAGCCAGAAAACGGCTTTGGTACAAAAAATAAAAGATGCTATCGTAGAACTTGTTTTTTCTGAAGAGATTATCCCTGTAAAAGCATCTATTTATATTTCTGAAAAGCTGAATCACAGCTATGGATATCTTTCCAATCTTTTTTCAGAAGTTGCTTTTACTTCTATTGAGAACTTTATTATTTTGCAAAAAATAGAACATGCTAAAGTGTTAATTATAAGAAATAAGCAAAGCCTCACAGAAATTGCCCACAAATTGAATTACTCCAGTGTAGCTCATCTAAGTACTCAGTTTAAAAATACAACCGGAATCACCCCCTCCCAGTTTCAAAAAATACTAGGGAAAAGACGCAGAGCCCAAAATACGGCCATAAACCATAAAATGCAGTATGAATAAAGAATTTCTGAACGTAATCGTAGCAGATGATAATGAAAACACTCTAATTTTTTTTAAAAATATATTTAAAGAGCTAAAAATTTCTATAAAAGTTCAATGTTTTAACAGTGGGATATCCTTAATGAAGTATCTGAATAATGAAGAGGCTGTTATTCCTGAAATTGTCTTTATGAGGTATGAAATTCCTGAGAAAAATAGTTTAGAATGGATTGAGGAGATTAGGGATAACCAGAAGTTTAACAATATGGTAATAGCCATATATTCTGAATCAATTCCCGAAAATGAAGTGGAAGATATCTTTGTAAAAGGAGGAAATGTATATATCAAAAAACCGGAAGCATTTGATCAGCTGAAAAAAGTACTCACAGAAGTTATTACGATCAATTGGCAGTATCATACTTCGGGTTTAAATAAAGAGAATTTTATTCTGAAAGTGTAAGTAGTGATAGTTTTTTTAATTCCATTTTTTGATAATTTAACGATATTTATCACATAGTATTCACAAATAGGTGAAAATTTTATAATTAATAACTGAAATAATATAAAAAGGTTTTCAATAAAAATGCAGACTTTTGTAGTATAGAATCAGTGACACAAATTTGATATAAATAAAAGATACAGATGAATGAAGAGTAATTGTTTCACAGCAAGTATTTATATAAATCACGATGTTATTTAACAAAATGAATTATATTAATTTCCAATTATAAAGCATAGAAGATCTTTAAACAAAACGGTACAATCATGAAAACTCAAAGTAGTTGGAGACATATTTATTCGTTTCATTCCCTCGTCTCCATCTATATTCAGTTAGTTTTTATAATAAGCAAGTTGGAAAAATAATTCATTTTGTTTTTTTATAATTTATTTTAATAGTTATGGTTTGAAATCTATTCAAATAATACATAAATATTTTCACACCACATCACAAAATATTAAACCTAAACTATTAAAATAAATTTTCTTTAGGCAGACAAGAAGTAATTTCTTCTAAATAACAGTTTTATAAGGGGACCGCAGGAAAGATTTTCTGCGGTTTTTTTTATGAAATTTTGCTCCACTTATTCTTTCCTTTGTAATACCTGATGTAATAATTTTTGATGATGAGATTATCAGGTCTTGCCAGCATTGGATCAGCCTCCAGAATTCTGTCTACAGTATTTTTTGTAGTCTTAATGATTGCCGAATCATTGATAAGGTCTAATCTTTTGAAATCTACGACACCGCTCTGCTGAGTTCCCAGGATATCTCCAGGACCTCGAAGTTGCATGTCGACTTCCGATATTTTGAAACCATCATTGGTCTCTGTCATTGTTCTGATACGGGTTCTGCTTTCCTTGGATAATTTATCTGAGGTCATCAAAATACAATAGCTTTGTTCTGCTCCTCTTCCTACACGTCCTCTAAGCTGGTGAAGTTGTGAAAGACCAAATCTTTCTGCACTTTCAATAACCATTACAGATGCATTGGGAACGTTGACTCCCACCTCAATAACCGTTGTAGCTACCATAATTTCTGCTTTTCCTGAAGCAAAATAAGTCATGGCAGCATCTTTTTCATCAGGCTTCATTTTTCCATGAAGCATGGTGACATTATAATCTGAGAAGTATTCCATGACATGCTCTATCCCCTCCATCAGATTTTTGTAATCTAAAGTTTCAGACTCTTCAATAAGTGGGTAAACAAAATAAATTTGTCTTCCTTTCTTGATCTCATCTTTACAGAAATTGTACACATACGCCCTATCTTTTTCACGCCTGTGAGCAGTGATTATAGGTTTTCTCCCCACTGGCATTTCGTCAATCACAGACACATCAAGATCTGAATAAAAACTCATCGCCAATGTTCTTGGAATAGGAGTTGCGGTCATCACAAGAATGTGAGGTGGAATTTTATTTTTTGCCCAAAGTTTTGCCCGTTGTGCTACTCCGAATCTATGCTGCTCATCAATAATAGCGAGTCCTAAATTTTTAAATTTAACCTTATCTTCTAATACGGCATGAGTGCCAACCAGAATGGAAAGGCTGCCACTTTCAAGCTCCGCGTGAATGATTTTCCTTTCAGAAGCTTTGGTAGAGCCGGTGAGAAGCCGGATATTGATATTTGTTTCCTGTAATAAATCCTTCATTCCGTTATAATGCTGCTGGGCAAGGATTTCTGTAGGAGCCATCATACAGCTCTGAAAACCGTTATCCATTGCAATCAGCATGGTAAGTAATCCTACCATTGTTTTTCCGGATCCTACATCACCCTGTAAAAGCCTGTTCATCTGAATAGGCTTTTTCATATCCATACGGATTTCTTTTAAAACCCTTTTCTGAGCATTTGTAAGATCAAAAGGAAGGTGATTTTCATAAAAATCATTGAAATGATCCCCAATAATGGGAAAAGGATTGCCGTGAGACTGGGTTTTATGATGAAGCTTTTTTAAGCCATAGCCCAATTGGAAAAAGAATGACTCTTCAAATTTAAGTCTGAAGTCAGCCTTATCAAAATGCTCCATATCTTTTGGGAAATGCACATTTAGAAAAGCATGCTGCCTTGAGATAAACTTGAAGGTTTTCATTAAATATTCCGGGAAATTTTCCTCAATAAGTTGAGGAATCTCTTTGCAGATATTCCTGAGAGCATTTTGAAAGAATTTTTGGCCCAGTCCTCTTTTGGTAAGTTTTTCAGAACTTGGATAAATAGGTTTCAGGCGGACGTCACTATCTTTACTTTCCTCAGCTTCTATTTCCGGATGTGGCATAGAAAACTGTCTGTTGAAAACATTGATCTTTCCAAAGATATAGACATCACGGTTGATAGGAATCTGTTCCTTCAGCCATTTTGAATATTGAAACCATACAAGATCTATACTGCCAGTATGGTCATTAAATTTAGCGGAAAGTCTTTTTGTTTTTCCGGTCTGGATTTCCTGTATCTGGGTGATTTTCCCTTTCAGCTGGATATCAAGATTACTTTCCTCAAGCTGAGAGACTGTATAAATTTTACTTTTATCCAGATAGCGGATAGGGTAGAAGTTCAGAAGATCTTCCACGGTGGAAAGGCCCAGCACACTTTTGATGAGTTTGGCTCTTTCAGGACCTATTCCTTTTACATATTCTATTGAAGTATCTAAAGTCATTTAAAAAACGAGCCCTAATTTCGGTAAAATAGCTGGGATTTAAAATTTTTAGCACCAAAATATTGGTGTAAATATCTAAAAAAGGCTCTCAGATTCTGAAAGCCTTTGATTTATATTAGTCTTTGATTTTAGATTTGAACTTTTTCTGGTAATCTTCCCACTGTTCTCTGGTACGGATCTTTTTAAATAAATCTTTTGAGATAAGTTCCAGATAGGGTTCCAGCTCTTTAGCGGATAATTCTCCCTGTAGAATGGTGATTGGATCTCCATGCTCATCCAGGAAAACAGTACTTGGTACAGCCCCTACATTCATATATTGTGTAAACTCATGCAGAGAATTTTTTCCTTTTTTATGCTCTGTATTTGGATTTGAGAATGTTCTTCCAAAGATTTCAACACTATTTTTTTCTTCAGCATTAAATTTTACAGGATAGTAATTCTCATTTAAGATCTGGGAAATCACGGCATGGCCGTATGTTTTTTTATCCATAATCTTACACGGTCCGCACCAGTCTGCATAAAAATCAATAAGAATTTTTTTAGGATGCGTTTTCTGAGCTTTTAAAGCTTCCTCAATAGTCATCCACTTTATTTGTGCAAAACTAAAATTCAATAATAATAAGAGTACTATGCTTAAAATTTTCTTCATAATGATTTGTGATATTTATGTAAAAATAAGCATAATAGTTTATTCTTTATTTTACATCTTGCATTAATTTTTTTACGAAGGATGATAGCAAAATCAATACCACACCTGCAATTAATGCATAGATTCCCAGAGTTTTGTATCCATCAGTATAGGCGATCAGTTTACTCATATTGGTATTCCCTGTATTTGATTCAGATAAACTCGCTCCAATTTTCCCTGCTGCAAACTGCCCGAATGCACTGGCTAGAAACCAAAGCCCCATCATCATACCAAACATCTTTTTAGGAGATAGTTTTGTAATAATAGACATCCCAATAGGACCTAAACACAACTCTCCGAATGTGATAACAAGCCACGTAAAGGTAAATAAATTAAGAGATGATTTACCATCTGCACCTGCAAAATATCTTAAACTGTAGAATAAGAAAAATCCGGCAGCGAGAAATAAAAATCCAATTCCAAATTTATTAATAGTATTGGGCTCAAGTTTCTTTTTGTTTAAGCCTACCCAAGCTAATCCGATTAGAGGACTGAAAATAATAATGAAAAATGAATTCGCACTGTTGTTGATAACATTAGGATCCATACCAAATCCCAATAAGTTGTGAACAAGGTTGTCCTTGGCAAATAAAGACAATGAACCACCACTTTGCTCATAAATGGAATTAAATAGGAAGTACATGAAAATAAAAACAAAAGCAGCGATAAGCTTCTTCTGATAAGGTGTTGTCTGTTTCAGTGTTTCTAGGATAAAATATCCTACGGCAGCGATACCAATCAAATACATAAAATAGTCTGTATAATCGGTATTTTTAACCATAATAAAAATAAGAGGCATGCTTAATAAAGCTCCAATATAAACTAAAACCTCACGTAGGGTTCTTTTAGATTGGGGAAGAATTTGTAGGGGAGAATCGCCAATTGGTCCCAATGATTTTTTGGTAGCAAAAAAAGTAATTAATCCTAAAATCATCACTATTGCCGCTGCCAGGAAGCACCATGACCAGGAGTGGTATTTTCCAAGATATACACATAGTGCTCCTCCCAGAAGCCCACCAATATTAATTCCGGCATAAAAAAGACCATATCCCGCATCTCTTCGGGCATCATCTTCCTTGTAGAGTTCTCCTACCATTGAGGAAATATTCGGTTTGAAAAATCCGGTTCCAATAATAGAGCAGGTAATCCCAAAATAAAAGAAGTCATGAGGTGACAGTGCTATAATAAGATTTCCAACTGCCATAATAAGTCCCCCAAAAACCAGAGACTTTTTAAATCCTAAGATTTTATCCGCAAAAATACCTCCTATAAAGGTAAAGGCATAAATAAAAGCCTGTATGGCTCCATATTGTAAATTAGCCTTGTCTTCCAGCAGTCCCAGCTGGTCTACCATAAAAATTGTAAGAACTCCCCGCATTCCGTAAAAACAAAAGCGTTCCCACATTTCTACAGTGAATAAGGTCCAAAGTTGCTTTGGATACTTTCCTTTAAAGTTTTGTATTTCTTCTAGAGTTAAGCTCATAATGATATATGATTGTTTTTATTAGGGGTTTTTATTATCCTGATCTAGTTCAAAACGAATTCTGTCCTGATCGATGATTTGTTTAATTCTTCTTTTGGGAGGTACAGCAGGTATTTGCTGGCAAATAAATTATTTTTATCATTGAACACAGAGTATTTTACAATAGTTTCATCTTTTTCAGAAAACTGTTCGTCTGCCTTTATGCCAAAAAATTCAAAAATGTAGGTATCTTTTAAAACACTGTAGATGCTTTCTGGTGAAGACTCTTTATGTTTTAAAACTCTTTCGTAGGCAAGAGAGTTCATCTGCCTTTTTAGATCTCTTACATTCCAATTGTTTTGTACAGCTTCATTAGGATAATATTGTCTTTTATTCTTATCATCCTGGCTGGAAAGCAGTTGGTAATGAGACCAGCTCAATTGTTGAGATAATGTGTCAACAATAGGAAAAGCGATGTAAAACTTACGCATATTAGAAAGGTTTGTATAGTCAAACCCTTTTCCAAATTCTAAAGTAAGCTTCTGAGAAAGATTTTTTAAGGTGTATTTTCCGTATTCAGCACGTTCTTTTCCCTGTTGTTCATCTTCAACAATAAGTTTTCCAATCTGCCAATAAGTAAGCAGTAGTGTAGAATTCGCTATTCGAAAAACCTTTTCGCGCGACTGTCTAATGATCTCCTTTACGGATTGGAATAAAGATTCTTCGGAAATTTCCATCGTACGAAATTAAAAAAAACCTCTGACTTAGCAGAGGTTTTATTCATATTTTGTTAACACACTTAGTTTACACCGTGCATCATTTTCTTTAAGATAGGTGAAAGTAAAGCTAAAATTACTGAAGCAATACCACAAAGTACCACAAATACCATGAAGAATTCAAATAAATTGTGAATCTCAAATCCTACAAAAGTAGGGTTATGTAATGGTAACTGAGCTTTTTCAAATGCAGCTGTCTGATCAGCGGTTAATGTTACTTTTTTATCTAAAACATCCTGAAGGTTTACTCCTATTTCCTGTGCTTTTGTAAATTTATCACCTGTTGCAGGGATCAAAGCTCCTAAAGAACCTGCCAAAGCATATCCTGCCGCATTGGAAATAAAGAAAACTCCATATAATAATGAGGCGAATCTTTTTGGTGCCAGTTTACCTACCAGTGATAATCCGATTGGAGATAAACAAAGCTCTCCACAAGTTTGGATGAAGTATAGAAGCATTAACCATTTTATTGCCAGTAGACCTGAGTTTCCTAGATCTTTTACATTATGTGCTATGATAAAGTAACTTAAAGCTATTAATGCAAGTCCCATTGCTTGTTTGAATGGTGATACCGGCTCTTTTCCTTTTGCTCTTAGTTTATCCCAACACAAACTGAAAGGAACGGCTAATAGCACAACGAAAATACCATTAAAGATCTGAACCATTGATGGTGGCATATTCCACCCCAAAATGTTTCTATCAGTTTGATTATCTGCAATAAATGTTAATGAAGAACCTGCCTGTTCGAAAGCTGCCCAGAAAAAGATAATAAAGAATGAAACAATATAAATTACCCAGATTCTCTGTCTTTCAATTTTGTTTTCTGCAGAGCTCATAATAAGGAAGGCCAAAGAAATACCTGCTGAATAAATGAAAGGATAAATAACTCCTTTGATCAGTTGACCCATTTCTACAGCTTTAAATCCAATTTCTCCTACCAATGCATATCGGAAAACAAAGAATAAAACAACAAATATAAGTCCGGTAATACCTAAAGCCATTCCCGAGAATTTTGCTGTTTGAGTTTCCCCTTCTTCAAAATCTGCACTGGTATTATTTTTTGGTAATCCACCGATAGGTCTTCCTTCCGGCGTTACTACATATTTATTTTTAAGGATAAAGAATGTAATAGTTCCAATAACCATAGCAATTGAAGCTGCTAAGAATCCCCATTTAAAGGCGAAAATATCTCTTACTCCTGTTGCAGCGTCTTTTACGTCCCCTACATAAGGACAGATAAACTGACCTAAAAACGCTCCAATGTTGATCCCCATGTAGAAAATAGTGAAAGCGGAATCCAGTTTAGACTTCTCTTGTTTTGGATAAAGGCTTCCCACCATGGATGAGATGTTCGGTTTGAAAAATCCATTACCAAAAATAATAACGAATAAAGCCAGCCACATGATAAGTTTGGCGCTTCCAATATCTGCGGAAAAAGTTGAAGCACTGATGAATAATAAAAACTGACCAATGGCCATTAATGACCCTCCAATGATAATAGCAAATCTGTTTCCGATATATTTATCTGCAATAAATCCTCCTAAAAGGGGAGTTAAATAACATAAAGCTAAAAATCCACCATAGATAATAGCTGCATCAGCTTCTTTTATCAATAAGGAATTTACCATAAAGAGCGTCAAAAGAGCTCTCATTCCGTAAAAGTTGAAACGCTCCCACATTTCCGTTCCGAACAGAACCCACAATCCTTTCGGATGTCTGGAATTCTTATTCTCTACAAATTCATCCGGTTTCGGACTTATTGCTTCAATATTATCCATTTCTATTGTTAATTTTTGTTAAGACTGACAAATATAGTTTATTTTGGGTTTTTGGCAAGGTTTTAATTTTATTTTTAAATAAAAAAGCTGCAGAACCATTCTGCAGCTTTATATTCTTTATAAATACTAAGGATTAGTGCCCTTTTTCCTTCATGATTTTATTTAATCTTTTTAACATAGAAAGGCCTAAAAGAGTAGCAAATATTAACAAACCGAAATTAACAAGAAAATAATTCGTCTTATTTTCGTAGTTATACCAGGTGCTGGCAAGAATCCCTGAAAGCTTGTTTCCTACGGAGTTGGCAAGGAAGAATCCTCCCATCATCAGGGCTGTAATTCTTGCCGGTGAAAGTTTTGAGACAAAAGAAAGTCCCATAGGCGAGAGGCATAATTCCCCAATAGTAATCACACCATAACTGGCTACCAGCCATAAAGGAGAAACCTTTACGGCTCCGTTATCTCCAGCCATTACTGCTAATACCATCACCAGACAGGATAGTCCTGAAATAAATAGCCCTAAAACTATTTTAGTAGGGGTTAACGGCTCTTTGCCTTTTCGTCTTAAAAGAGCCCAAAAACCGACTATGACAGGTGTCAGAGCAATTACCCAAAATGGATTAATTGACTGGAATAATTCGGTATTGTACAGATATACTTTGTTTTCAGGATTCTTTTCAAGAGCAGCCCGCTGTTCGGGAGAAATATTTTTAAAATAAACATCTTTTCCTGTTTCTTTCCTGGTATCTCCCTTTTCATTTTTTTGAGATCTGAACTGGTTGTCATATACAGGGGTTTCTTTATCTTCATAGCTCTTCCCATCCACCATGTAAATTCCTTCCAGCGGCTTTTCTAAAGAGGCCGGAACACTTCTGTCTGTATAATAATTGGCCCATCTTGTCAAGGCAGTACCATTTTGTTTAAATACAGCCCAGAAAAACATACTGATCAGGAATACGGATAATAGGGCACCAATAGAAGCTTTTTCATCCGGTTTAGCTTTGAAATAAAGAGAGGCATAAAAGTAAATAACAGGAACGCATGCAAATATAAAGGCATCTGTGCTGTCACTCCCAAAAATATTGTTAGGAATAAACCAACCGATTGCTCCGGCAATAATAGCGGGAACAAATACTTTAAGCATAATTTCAGAAAGTTTGGTGTCTCCTTCCTGCACCGGTTTCATCTGTGCAGCATGGATATAGTGTTTTCTTCCGATCGTGAAAATTACCATACCGATCAGCATTCCTACTCCGGCAGTGATGAATGCTTCACCCCATCCGAATTTATTACGCATGAAGGCAGCAATAATATTACAGATAAATGCACCGATATTGATTCCCATATAGAAAATATTATATCCGGAATCTTTATTGGCTTTATAGGGTTCTTCAGAATACAGGTTTCCTAAAAGAGTAGAGATTGTAGGCTTAAAAAAACCATTTCCAATGATAATTAAAGCTAAAGACGAATAAAATAGAGGCAGGTCTTTGAAAACTCCCATCCCAATATATCCTGCAGCCATTAAAAATCCACCGATATAAATAGATCTGATATATCCTAAAACCCTGTCAGCTAAAAATCCGCCAATGAAAGGGGTAAGGTATGTCAGGGCAATATAGGTCCCGAAAATATCATCAGCTGTTTTGTCTGGCAGTCCAAGGCCTCCCTTCATACCTGTGGGCTCAATAACATATAGTACAAAGATTCCAAGAATCAGGTAGTATCCGAAACGCTCCCACATTTCAGTGAAAAAGAGGAAGGGTAGCCCTTTAGGATGTTTAGTCTTCATATAATCAATTTTCAAATTTCCCAAAAATAAGTTTTTAATTTCAATTGATAAAATAAATAATACTGAGCGAAATGATTAATGAAATAAATAGAAGCCCTTTATTTCTGAAAGGATAAAATTAACTTTTGTAAAACCTGATCAATTTACATCTACAAGACGTACATATTGCACATATTATGAATAAAAAATTGCAAATAATATACAATACATATCTCTCGTCGAGGTGATTTTTGTTTTTAGTTTTGAAAGGTCAACAGTGACACAGAACAATTTTATAAAAAACAACATGAAAAAAATCGATTTAAAAAAATTGAAAGGAAGCTTATCCAGAAATGAGCAGAGAACGATTAAAGGAGGTGTAAGAGCCGAAGATCCCATTACAGACTTGGGGTGTGCATGTACGAATGCACAATGTGCTGCTTCTCATGGAGGTAATGGAGATTCTTATTGCAATGGAACTTTTTGTTGCGGATAATTAAGACTCATTCTTTAAAATGGCAACAGGAAACTGTTGCCGTTTTTTGAAACGCAAATGATGTAAAAAAATGACACACAAAAGCTACACTGCTGTTATCAATTATTTAGATGATAATAAAATATATGTTGATCGGGATGAATTTGAGCTTCAGTTGGAAGGGCATCCGGATTTTCCTAGTCTTTTAGCATTTTCTGATGCATTACACTTTTTCAATATTGAAAACTACAGCTACAGAATAGATAATGACGAAAAAGATATTTTGCCTGAAAATTTTCTGGCTTTAGTAGAAGGAGAGCTGGCTGCTGTGAAAAATAAGAATGATAAATTGATAATTAATGGTTCCCCAATGAATGATTTTTTTTCAAAATGGGAAAATATAATACTTGTTATTGAAAAAGAAGGTGAACTTGCAACTACAAAATCAAAACTAAATTATTCTTATATCAATTGGGGAATCCTTATACTATTGTTTTTATTTCTTTTGGGATCTAATTCTTCCAGTATAATTTTACAATTAGCTTTCGCACTTACTTCTTTATTGGGGTTTGTTTTTGCTTATGAAGCTTATAAGAAAACCCATGGTAAAGGAACATTTATTCCGGTGGGAGTGTGCAAAAGTAATTACTTGAATACGGATTGCGACTTGGTTTTTAATTCAAAAAAATGGAAAATTTTCAATAAAATAGATTTATCTGAGATATCAATGTTGTTTTTTACCAGCCAAATAACGTGCTTCATTTTATTTTCCTTGGCAAAAGACATCGAATTCTTTTTTGCTGTCTATCAATATGCTTTATTTACCTTTATACCCATAGCTTGCTTATCTTTATATTATCAGGTATTTGTGGTCAGGAAATATTGTCCGGTGTGTATGATCATTATAACCTGTGTTTGTATCCAATTACTTGCAGCTAATCTTATACCTTTTGATCCCAAGAAAATAAATCTGGGTTCTATAATTTTATTTTTAACTGGAATTTTTGGTTCCTTAATCGTTCTCTTGAATCTAAGGATGAAAAACGAGATTGCACAGAAAAATGAAAATACCATTAAGAGAAACCTGAAATTCAGGAGAAACTATTTGTTTTTTAAAAATAACCTGTCCTTTCAGAAAAAATTAATTGATACAGATGTTTCGGGTGCTTTTGTATTTGGAAATAAACATGCCGATCAAAGTTTGACCTTTATTACCAACCCTTTTTGTAAGCATTGCAAAGAATTTTATCCTGCTTTTCTAAAGTTGGTTAAGATGTATTCTGCTGAACTGAGAATCAATATTTTCTTCGATATAGACCTTAACAGAGATGACGAGGATAATAAAACAGTTCATGTCAACCTTACCAATATATACCTTAACAGTGAAAATAAAACTGAGTTTTTAGAAGGCTTAAACAGCTGGTATGCGGTTCAGGGGTATACTGAAAATAAAAACGGATGGTATAAAAGGTATTCTAAATATTTTGGAAGTTCAGAAGTGGCACTTAATGTTTTAAAAGATCATGAAAAATGGTGCACCAACAATAGCGTTCACTTTACACCTGATATTTTTCTCAATGATATGGAATATCCCATCCAATATGAGAGAGCTGATCTGGAGTATTTTATCCCCGAGTTTTTATCAGAAAATTAAAATTGATTATGAAAAGTTTATTAATTATACTACTAGGAACTGTGATGTTTTTTTCTCAGAATAACAGGTTCATCTATGAAGTGAAATACAAGAAGGATTCAACTTCAAAAGAGATCACCAGAGAAAATTATTATCTTGATATTACAAAAGATGATCTGGCCTATTATAACAGACTGAATTATATTAATGATTCAATATTCAGTGTTACCGGGCAATATACATCTGGTAGGCTGACTTCTTTCCTTATCAAAAAGAACAATAGCAACATCTTTCAAAACTATGAATATATCGGTGATGCAACCTTCTATAAATTATCTGAAGAACCCAAACAACAATGGACTATTACAGACAGTATAAAAGTTTCTAATAATTTCCGGCTTCAAAAAGCTAGTACTCAATTCGGAGGAAGAAACTGGATCGCATGGTTTACTAAAGATATTCCAATGCCCTACGGACCTTATAAGTTTAACGGATTACCGGGATTGATTATGGAATTGTATGATACTCAAAAGAATTACTATTTTAATGTGATTAAGAGTGAAAAGATTCCGGATGATTATAAACGTAATTCATTAAATAATTATATACTCAGAGCAATTCCCGTTACGCAGAAAGATTTAAATAAACTAAGGTTGGACCTCTATTCCAATCCCTTTAAATATGTATTGAATGGAAATTTGACCATGCGCGAAGGGCAGAAATTGTTGTTGGAAGACGGAACCGTTCTCTCCAAAGAACAGCTGAAACCTGCCGAAGGTAATGAGAGAAAAAAAATAAAAGCTTTTAATAACCCCATAGAACTGGATAAGGTGGTGAAATATCCATAAATAAAATGTGAAAAATGCTGCTGTTCTCAGCTTTTTTGTGTTTTTAGTTATATTTATTATTGTAAAATAAGCTTTAAATGAAATATAGGTTTTTCATATTCAGTATCAGCCTCATTTCTCTGAATTTTTTTTCTCAGAATAAATTAATTGTTGCTGGAAAAGAGATTAAAAATCAATATCAAGAAACGCTAAAGTTATTAAGTGCATGTAATGAAAAGTATTATAAAGGGTTTACCGGAGATTCTTCTGTTATAAAAAATAATATTTACAACTTCAGTATTCCAGATTATAATGATGATATTCCCAGACCTTTTCGTTTTTTATTTAAAACTGGGAAAAATAAAGTATTTAAAGTTTCAGACATTTTTTATCTTTCTAAAAAGACTAGTAGAGTGAATTTTAATTTTGGAAATAATGAAATTATACTCAATAGAAAGGATAAGGTTTATAATGAAATACTTAATTATGAATCTTATATGAAATCATACACAGCTAAAAAAAATGAATTGGATAGCATTACGTTTCGTATTAATGAAAGCAATCATTTTAAACTTGAGAAAATAACAACAGACAGTTTGCAAAATTTATATAAAAAACTTGATCAGTCTGAAGATTCTCTGTTGTTAAGCCTGTCAAAAAAAACACCGGATTCTTATATTTTATTTTGGAGATTAGTACAAAAATTTGAATCTAAGGGATATAAAAATGGATACGATCAGATTTTCAATAATCTAAACACTTCAGTAAAGAAATCTTCTGTTGGGTTGATTTTTGATGATCAGTTAAAAAAATCAGAAAAGATAGCTCTAGGCAGTTTATTTCCTGATTTAATTTTTAATAACAGACATGTTCTGGCAGAGTTGGGTATTAAGTATACTCTTATAGATTTTTGGTTTTCTTATTGTCAACCCTGCATAGCTGATTTTCCAAAATACAAGGAAATGTATTCAAAATATCATCATAGTGGTTTTGAAATTTTAAATATCTCTACTGACAGAACTAAAGATAAAGACAATTGGAAGAGAGTAATTAAAGAAAAGGAACTTATCTGGGATCATTTTTTAGATGAAAATGGTATGAAAGCTAAGCAGTATAATATTAATAAATTTCCTACGAATTTTCTTTTGGATGTTTCTGGAAGAATTATTAAAAAAGATATTACTCCTGAAGAACTGGAAATTTATTTAAATGAGAATCTAAAGTAATGATCGCTAAATTATTTATTCAAAGAGAATGCTTTAAGGCTTATTAAATGAATGAGAGATGAAAAATAAAAGCTTTTAATAACCCCATAGAATTGGATAAAGCGGTGAAATATCCATGAACAAAATAAAAATCCCTTTCAAATTTTGAAAGGGATCTATAGTAAGTTTTATTTGTAAGAAGTACTTTCTTATAAATTGTTTAAGATAAAATCAGTCATTTTCTGATAAAGCTGTGGTCTTGTCTGTCCTCCATAAATTCCGTGATTTTTATCCGGATAAGCCATGAAATCAAACTGTTTTTTATTTTGAATCAAAGCTTCGGAAAATTCCATGGAATTCTGGAAATGTACGTTGTCATCAGCTGTTCCGTGGATCAACAGGAATTTGCCTTTCAATAAATTAGCATATTCTGTAGGTGAGTTTTTATCATATCCATCAGCATTTTCCTGAGGGGTTCTCATAAATCTTTCAGTGTATACAGAGTCATAATATCTCCAGTTGGTTACCGGTGCAACAGCAATTCCCATCTTGAAAACATCTGCTCCCTTAGTCATTGCCAAACTTGTCATATAGCCTCCGAAGCTCCATCCGAACATTCCGATTCTGCTCTTGTCAATATAAGATTGGGTACCGAACCATTTAGCCGCAGTAATCTGATCTTCAATCTCATATTTACCTAAGTTCATATACGTTACTTTCTTATATTTAGCTCCTTTATAGCCTGTTCCACGTCCATCTACACAAGCAACGATATACCCTTTCTGCACCAAATGATTGAACCACATGGCATTTCCGTTATCCCAGGAATTGGAAACCTGCTGAGATCCCGGTCCTGAATATTGGAACATGAATAAAGGATATTTCTTAGTAGGATCAAAGTTTTTAGGTTTCATGATCCATGCATTCATCTGATCACCTACTGCATTGGGAATGGTAATGAATTCCTTTTCAGCAAAATTATCAGTTTTTAATTTTTGTAACTGATCATTATTGTTCTGAAGTTCTTTTACAGCCTTTCCATTTCCGTCTTTTAAAACATAAGTATAAGGTTTTGAAGCCGTAGAAGAGGTCTCAATGAAATAATTATAATTTTTGCTGAAGTTGGCAGAATTGTTTCCTTCCGTATTAGAGATAAGCTGAGATTTTCCGTTTTCAATATTTACTTTAGAAATTACCTTGTTGATACTTCCTTTTTCAGTAGTCTGAACATAGATTTCTTTAGATTTTGGATTGAAACCATAATAATCCGTTACCTCCCAGTTTCCTTTAGTGATTTGCTTCTTAAGCTTACCATCTTTGTCATACCAGTATAAATGACGGTTTCCATCTCTTTCAGAAGCCCAAAGGAAAGAATTGTCTTCTAAAAATTCTAAAGTAGGACTATCCGTATCAATCCATTTGTCATCCGTTTCAGTAAATAATTTCTGAACAGCTCCGGTTTTAGTATTGACCTTTAAAATATCTGAAGCGTTTTGAATTCTTTCGGAAGTAATCAAAACAATTTCATCAGCTTTTGCCGTTTGAAAAACGTTAGGAATATAATAGTTTTTAAAAGATCCTAAATTCAATGGCATTGTTTTTCCGCTGTCCAGACGGTATAATTGTGCAGAAACTACAGAATTCTTTTCACCAGCCTTAGGATATTTGTAACGCATTTCAGCAGGATAAAGATTTTTTCCATAGATAGGAATATAAATTTCCGGAACCTGGCTCTCATCAGATTTTACAAATACAATAGCATCAGAATTTTTTGTCCATTCATATTGTCTTGCATGCCCGAATTCTTCTTCATATACCCAGTCTGCCAATCCATTGATAATAGAATTCTTCTTACCCTCATTGGTTATTTGTGTGATCTTTCCGGAAGTCAGATCCTGATAGAATAAATTATTATCAGAGATAAAAGCTATTTTCGTAGCATCAGGGGAAAATCTAGGTTCCTGAACAGTTTTGCCTTCATTTAAGCTGATTACTTTTCCTGATTTTAAATCTTTTACATCAAATTTTCCAAGAAAAGAATGCCTGTAAATAGGCTGGCTTCCTACTTGTAAGAGAATTTTAGACTCATCATCAGAAAATTCATAGCTTTCAAATTTTCCATCTACAAGGTTTCCTTCTTTCTGAGAAGTTTTGTAAGAATATTTTGCGATTCCTGCCGGTTCTATAACCAGATAGTTTTCGCCGTTTTTCATAGATGTAATCCCGGCAATACCCTTACCACGGTAATATCCTGAATATATTTTATCTAAAGTAATTTCCTGTGCCGATACAGTTTGGAATGCCGCAGCAATCGTAAGCGTTAAGAATAGTTTTTTCATTTCTAGCATTAATGGATTTCAAAGATAATAATTTTATTAAAATGTGTAAAAAAAGCTTTTCAAATAAGACTTTTGGCAGAAAAATTGAATATCATTAAGTATAATCAAATCAAATAATAATTATGGAAACAAATGCATACAACCAGAAACTAAACCGTTATGTATTGAATGACAGAATTGTTTATACAGGTTTTTCCAGTTTTAAAGACGCTGAAGAATGTGCCCAAAAAAAAGGAGGAACATTAGTGGAAGTGAGTTTTAAAGATGGAAATGATAACCCTCAGATTACAGATGAAGCCGGTTTAATAGAAAAAAAACTTCATTACTATGTGTATGCAGGCGATGAATATAAATTTATCCATTCATCTGATCCCGGATTTAGAAAATATGCTGATGAGTTGCAGAAAATAAAAGCAAGAAATGATAAAACAAGTCCGGATGAACGGTATTTTGCCAATTTTGAGATCGAAAATGCAGAAGACCCGATTATTATCCTGAAAAATGATCAATTTGAGTCAGTAACTTCACGAGAACGTTCAAAATATATGAAACATGCCTGTGTTTATGAATTAGGGGTATCCCTGGTAAAATCTTAAAAAAAACGATCATGAGCAAGACAAAATATTCAGATAAAGCTCAGGACAAAGTAGGAAAAGTAATGCACGAATTCAAGGAAGGGAAATTGAAATCTTCTTCCGGAGAAAAGGTGACCAACAGAAAACAAGCCGTAGCAATCGGTATTTCTGAAGCAAGAGAAAAAGGCTTAAAAGTGCCTGCAAAAAAGAAAAGCAAATAATCTTTAATGAAAAATCCGTGGAGAACTTCTTCACGGATTTTTATATTTTAATATTTAGGATTTTCCTTGTAATCTTTTTATTGCTGACCGTTATAAAGTATCCTGTAATATTCATCCGCCATGCGATCACTGTTGAACTGATCCTTTACATCATTCATTGCATTATGCTGGATTTTTCTCCATTGATCAGGATGGTCATAATATGTCGGAAGAATTTCGTTTTCAAGGATTTCATATAGTTTATGTAAATCATAATTATCCTGCTCATAGATGCTCATATTCAGATAATCTGCCTTAGGAACCACAAAAGAATTTTCTCCATGCTTGGCGAATTCAGGAATCCAGCCGTCATCTGTGGATAAATTCACAGAACCATTCATAGCGGCCGTCATTCCGGAGGTTCCGGAAGCTTCTCTGGGAACTCTCGGATTGTTTAACCATAGATCGGAACCTTGCTTTAAAGATTTACTTAAAGAAAGCTCATACCCTGTAAGCACGGCTATACTTTTATGATTTTTACTCTCCTCAACCAATGTATTGAAGATAGAAATAGCAGAATAATCCATGGGATAAGGCTTACCCGCCCATATGATCTGTACAGGATATTTAGGATTATTCAGAAGTCTGTAAAACCTGTCTTTATCATGTAAAAGAAGTTCTGCACGTTTGTATCCTGCAAACCTTCTGGCCCATACAATGGTGAAAATATCAGGATTAAATAAATTTCCTGTTTGATCAGCAACAATACTGAAGAGCTTTTTCTTTAAATGCTTTTTTCTATAATCGAAAGCACTTGCATCATTTTCATCTTTAGCATGGTAAAGAGGCTTATCTGCCCAATATTTGAATTCCTGAGCATTGGTAATGGATGTGATTTCACAGATTCCCGGATATTTACTCCACATTGTTCTGGAAACTGTTCCATGAAGCTGAGAAACCCCATTGGCCTTTCTAGCCATTTTTAAAGCACAAAGAGAATGATTAAATCGTTCATCATCCGTTCCTTCTATACTTTTTATTTCTTCCATACTGTAACCGGAAAAATAAGACATATCATAGCACAATTTGAGATTGTGCTTTTCGTTTCCTGCCTCTTCCGGAGTGTGGGTGGTAAATACTAGTTTTTCTCTGACTTTATTGAGGTCTCCATTGTATTTTTTCAACAGGTGGAATGCCGCAGGAAGTCCATGGGCTTCATTCAGATGATATACCTCTCTTTCAACGTTCATCTCTTCCAGTAGTTTAGCGCCACCTTTTCCCAGTAAAATATACTGAGCAAGCTTGGTAGATTCGTTGGCATCGTAAAGTTTGTGACAGATTGTTTTGGAAACATGGTCATTTTCCGGAACATCCGTTGAAAGAAAGAACATAGGAGCTGTATTGAAAGTCTCAGGATCAAGATACCATACTTTTACCCAAACCGGAGCACTGTGGATTTCGATCTGAAATTTTATCCCGGTGTCTACAAGAAAGCTGTACATTTTTCTTGTCCATACCGGTTGTAGTGTTTGATCGTGATTTCTTGCCTGATCATAATAACCAAATTTCCAAAGGATTCCGATTCCGATAAGGTCCTGCTTCAGGTTATATGCACTCCTCATATGGGAGCCTGCTAAAAATCCGAGTCCTCCGGAATATATTTTCAACACCTGCTCAAGGGCAAATTCCATTGAGAAATAGGCGGTTTTTTTTGAATATTGGGGATTAACGCTGTAAGGTATTTTGAAATTCCTGAAATCCATAAATGCTGATTTGTGTTAGAAGGAGCAAAGGTATTGATTATGAAAATAAACTCTACATTAATTATTTGATAAATAAACCTGGAAAGTAAATATCGGATTGTTTTTTTACTTACCTTTAAGAGTGTAAAATTTTGATTATCAAAAACTTTTAGTGGTGAAAACCGATGATTGCATGTGTTCTTTAATTCAATAAAAAAATCACACATGAAAAAGACATTTTCTGAAGAAGATCTGATAAAGAATCTAAGTTTATATTACCTGAACAGGCATTTGAAAAAAAAGCCCATAGAAAAGTACCACCGTACAATAGATGAATCTCAGCTGCATGACCGTGAAAAATATAGAAAGAAGTCCGAAATATTACTTCTCAACTCTTTTATGCATCATTTTCCCGAGGTGAAGTTTGAGGATTTCACTTGTGAAAGTCCCGATTTTATTGCGAAATTAAATGATAAAAAAATTGGAATAGAGCTGACTGAAGTCATCAATCATCTGGAAATGAAGAAGGTGGAAAGTACCTTGAATAAGATATTCCGTCAGGCAGAAATATTATTGGAACAGGAAGACACTACGAAATATCGTGGTGTTTATTTTTTAGAATTCCATACCAATGTAAGATTTGATAATCTTGAACATCAGGAAGAAAATATAATCAGTATTTACAAAAGCATTAAAAAAAATAAAGCAGTCGGCTGTGTGAAAAGTCTTCGGAAATCTTTCCACCGCAGGAATGTCTTTATCACCCATGAATATAGTATGAACCTTTTTGATGAGCTCTGCTCGGAAAAGATTTTGGAACTTATTGAAAAGAAAAATGAAAAATTTCCATACTATGACACTTCTGTAGATGAGTGCTGGCTGGTCATAGTTTCAGATATGAATTCTATTGCTTCCCGATATACTTTTATTCAGGACAAAGAACATCTGAACGAAGTGAAAAGTCCTTTTCATAAAATCTTTCACCTTGAAAATCTCTGTGGAAATATTACAAGTATAAAATAAACTAATGTAATGCTTGGATTTTACAAAGATTTATTGTTTTAATTTGTAATATTTCAAAATTATTTGAATTTTATTGTTTGTAATTAAATTATAGGTATATTTGGTATAGGTTGGTATCAGCCTGATTTAAACTGATTTAACCATAAAAACATATATCTATGAGGAAACTTTTACTTTTCATTCTTTTTTGTATATCTCAAACTTTTTATTCCCAGGCAGATTGTGCAACGGCATTAGCTGTTTGTGGAAACTCAGATATTACCTACAGTCCTACAGGATATGGTAATATAAAAGAATTGGTAAATTCTGGAAGTTGTTTGGATGCAACGGGTGAGCATAATTCAATTTGGTATAAAATTACGATTGCCACAGGCGGAACACTTACCTTTGATCTGGTTCCCAATAATCCGGATGCCGATTATGACTGGGCTATTTTTGGGCCCAATGTAACCTGCGGAAGTCTGGGAGCACCCATACGTTGTAATGCAGCAACAGTGATTGGAGTAGGCCCCTCTACAGGACTAAATATGACAAGTACGCTTCTAAGTGCTGTAGGAGGTTCTACCACTCCTTACTGTAAATATATGGATGTTTTACCCGGACAAACTTATTATTTGTTTATTGACAACTGGGTGAGCAGCACCAGCAGTACGACAGCTCCATTTTCTTTGACTTGGGGTGGTACAGCTACACTGGCATCGCCGTTTACAGATCCGAATATTCAGACGTATCCTTTTATTCCCCCAGGGATTGCTCCGGTAAATCCGGCTGATCCAAGGGAAGTTATTATATGTGGAAGTACTGAATTATTTGATTTTTCTATTTTATCCGCCGGAATACTTAATGGAAACCAAAGCTTTAGCGTGAGTTATCATACCAGTCAGAATGAAGCACTAACGGGAACTAATCCTATTACTGCTCCAAGAACAGTGAATACCACTACCGTTTTTTATTATAGTATTAGCTACACAGATGCGACAAATCCAAATAATCCACTTAATAAATGTAAACAGATCGGGAAATTTAAATTCAAAGATGGTTCTATCAAAGTGAAAAATGCTACATTGACAGCATGTAACAATAATAATATGGGTACGGCATTGTTTGATCTGACATCAGCAGACATTATTGCGAGTACTACTGTGGTTAAGAAATACTATCATTCTATGGCTGATCTCAATGCCGGAACTAATGAGATTACTACACCAATGGCATTTCTATCTGCTGAAGCTACAGTTTATGTAAAAGTAATTTCTGAGTTCGGATGTAGTGCTGTTGCTCAAATTACTTTGAAATTTTATCCACAAATCATTGTCACTGATGCTACGATAAGATCATGTTTTATTGAAACAAACCCTTCTACGGCATTATTTAATCTTACAGGAGCCAGTGTAACTACACAGCCGGGAGCCGGGAAAAAATATTATCCGTCACTTACAGACGCGATCAATCAAACCAATGAAATTTCTAATTCTTCCAATTATATTGCTCCAAGCGGATATGTATATGTAAGGGTTTATAATGCACAGGGTTGTTATAATATTGCCAGAATTACACTGGCCGTTATCCCACCGGTATATTCGGATATCCTTAAAGACAAAAACATTTGTGCAGAAGATACCACTACTTTAGATGCAGGACCTGGATTTAAAAGTTATGAGTGGAGTACAGGAGCCACTACTCAAAGCATTACCAATGTAGGAATAGGAACCTATTGGGTGAAACTTAAGACTGGAGATTGTACTGCCATACAGAATGTAAAAGTATTGCCATCTGATCAGCCAGTAGTTTCAGGAATTGATATCACGAATAATACTGTTACCGTATCTGTAACGGGTGGAAATCCTCCATATAAATATTCTATGGATAACATAAACTGGCAGGATTCCAATGTCTTCAAAAATGTATCAAGAGGTGATCATAAAGTATTTGTAAAAGATGCTTACAATTGTGACCCTATTGAAGTGGATATTGTTGTTCCGAACTTAGTGAATGTGATCACTCCCAATCAGGATGGCGTGAATGATGTTATTGATTACTCTGCATTGGCCGGTAAACAGAACTTTGTCATGGATATTTTTGATAGGTATGGAAATAGAATTTTCAGGGCCGATAGAACCAATGGTTACAAATGGGATGGCACAGAAGGAGGAAAAAAAGTATCCACAGGAACGTATTGGTATTCTGTAACCTGGAATGAGAGTGATAAAAAGAATACGCCTATCAAATTTTCCGGATGGGCACTGGTGAAAAACAGAGAGTAATAGACATGAATTATTAAATACAATACATAGATAAAACCACTTCATTTGAAGTGGTTTTTTTCTTAAAAAGTCTTATTTTAGATATCAAAATTAAAAGCATGAAGCAACTCTTTATTAAGCGTTTCGAATATTATAAATCTCTCGGTGATAAGACATTCGGACAATTGTCCGAGGAACAGATTTTCTGGCAGTATAACGAAGAAAGTAATTCTATTGCTGTCATTGTAAAACATATTGCAGGAAATATGCTTTCGAGATGGACTCATTTTTTGACTGAAGACGGCGAAAAATCATGGCGTCACCGTGATGAGGAGTTTAAGAACACTTTCAAAACAAAGCAAGAAGTTACTGAATATTGGGAAAAGGGGTGGGCATGTCTCTTTGATGCTTTAAACCAGATTACTGATGATAATATCTATTCCACGATTTATATTAGAGGAGAAGCTCATTCTGTGGTTGATGCTGTCTTCAGGCAGCTTGCTCATTATCCTTATCACGTAGGACAAATTGTATACCTGGCAAAAATGATGAAAAATGAAGAGTGGAAGACACTTTCTATTGCAAGGAATAAGTCACAGGAGTTTAATACAGAGATGATAAATAAAGTTTCAAGGGAAGAATCCGATCCCAATTCATCTCCTGTATGTTTTCAAAATAGCCCCGAAGTAAGGGATGAATACAAGCAATAGATTGAATCAATCTTTAGTTCTTATTAAAAATTACTATCTTTGCACCCATAAAATTCAGGAGTAACAAATGTCTACTTTTCACAGAACTGCCGCGTTTCACACACTTGGCTGCAAATTAAACTTTGCAGAAACATCTACTATTGCCCGTCAATTAACAGATGCAGGTTATGATAAGGTAAGCTTTGATGATAAGGCTAATGTGTATGTAATCAATACATGTTCGGTAACAGAAAATGCAGACCGTGAATGTAAACTTCACGTAAAAAGAGCAATGAAGGCTAACCCGGAAGGGCTGGTTGTTATTGTAGGATGTTATGCACAGCTGAAACCCGAAGAGATTTCACAGATTGACGGAGTAGATTTGGTATTGGGAGCGAAAGAAAAATTCAATATCCTAAGTTACCTGGATGATCTGGAGAAAACAGAAAACGAAGGAATTGTTCACTCATGTGAAATTGAAGAAACCGACTTTTTTATCGGAAGTTATTCGATTGGGGACAGGACCAGAGCCTTTCTTAAAGTTCAGGACGGATGTGATTACAAATGTACTTACTGTACCATTCCATTAGCAAGAGGGATTTCACGTTCCGATACTATTGGAAATGTCCTTAAAAATGCTACAGAAATTGCGGCAAAAGATATTAAAGAAATTGTTCTTACAGGCGTAAATATTGGGGATTACGGAAAAGGAGAGTTTGGAAACAAAAAACATGAACATACGTTCCTGGATCTTATTTCCGAACTTAATAAAGTGGAAGGAATAGAAAGAATCCGTATCTCATCTATTGAGCCTAATCTTTTAAAAGATGAAAGTATAGAACTGGTTTCGAAAAGTAAAAGTTTTGTTCCGCATTTCCATATTCCATTGCAATCCGGAAGTGATGATTTGTTGAAAAAAATGAAACGTCGTTATCTTACCAAGCTCTATAATGACAGGGTGAATAAGATTCGCGAAGTAATGCCTGATGCTGCTATCGGAGTAGACGTTATCGTTGGATTTCCGGGCGAAACTGAGGAAAGATTTATGGAAACGTATAATTTCCTGAATGAACTTCCCATTACTTATCTTCATGTATTTACTTATTCTGAAAGAGAAAATACAGAAGCGGCTGAGATGGAAGGAGTAGTTCCTGTAGCTGAAAGAAAAAAACGTAATAAAATGTTGAGAATTCTTTCTGAAAAGAAGAAAATGGCATTTTATCAGACTCAATTGGGTAAAACGCTTCCTGTACTTTGGGAGCATGAAAATAAAGATGGAAAAATGTTTGGCTTCACAGAAAACTATGTGAGAGTCCAGAAAGACTTTGATCCTGCCTTTGTAAATCAAATAGAATTTCTAAATTTAGAAAAAATCCTGTCAGATGGCACGGTTTCTGTGCAATCTTCTTACCAAAATTTTTTAGCAAAAGCATAGGCTCTTTGCAAAAATTCTACTAAATTTATTTTTAACTTTAAATACTACATTCATGAGAGATAAGTTTTTATCTTGGGGAATTGTATTAGTAACTGCTACGTGGATTGTAGCGTTACTGATCAGAGCGCACTATTGGATACCCATCCTGCTGTCCGCCATCTATGCATTAGGTGTTTACAATGCGTACCAGTCTAAACATGCTATTCTGAGGAACTTTCCTGTATTAGGGTACTTCAGGTACTTCTTTGAAAGTATTTCACCGGAAATGCAGCAGTACTTCATCGAGAGGGAGACAGATGGGAAGCCATTTCCAAGAAATCAGCGTTCTGCAGTATACAGACGTGCCAAAAATTTAAGTGATACTGTTGCTTTTGGTACACAGCTGGAGGTTAATCATAGAAAATATGAAGGAATTAAGCATTCTATTTATGCAAAGTCACCATCAGAAGAGCTTCCAAGAGTTTGGGTAGGTGGAGAACAATGTACACAGCCTTACCATGCTTCTTTATTTAATATTTCAGCAATGAGTTTTGGTGCATTAAGCGACAGAGCTCAGATCTCTTTAAATAGAGGTGCTAAAAAAGGTAATTTTTACCACAATACTGGAGAAGGAGGAATATCTCCCCACCATATGGAAGGAGGCGATTTATGCTGGCAGATTGGGACCGGTTATTTTGGATGCCGTGATGAAGAAGGAAAATTTAATCCTGAATTATTCACGAAATACTCAAACTTGCCGAATGTGAAAATGATCGAGATCAAATTGTCTCAAGGTGCTAAACCAGGACATGGAGGGGTGCTTCCGGGAGTGAAAAATACTCCGGAAATTGCAGCAATCCGTCACGTCACACCGGGGATGACCGTTATTTCACCACCATCACACTCTTCTTTTCATGATGCAGCAGGATTGCTGAAGTTTGTACAGCATCTGAGAGAGCTTTCCGGAGGTAAGCCGATCGGGTTTAAGCTTTGTATAGGAGATACTAAAGAATTTGAAGATATCTGTGTACAAATGAACGTACTGAAAATCTATCCTGACTTTATCACTATTGATGGAGCAGAAGGGGGGACAGGAGCTGCTCCGCCAGAATTTTCAGATGGTGTAGGAATGCCTTTGGAGCCGGCACTGATCTTTGTAAACAGAACACTGAATAGCTACAACGTAAGAAATAAATTAAGAGTAATTGCCAGTGGTAAAGTACTTACCAGTCTGGATATTTTAAGAGCTGTTGCTATGGGAGCTGATATGTGTAACAACGCCAGAGGTTTTATGTTCTCTTTAGGATGTATTCAGGCCTTACGTTGTAATTCCAATAACTGTCCTACCGGAGTGGCTACTCAGGATAAAATGCTGATTAAAGGATTAGATGTTACCGATAAAAGCGAGAGGGTATATCACTTCCACAAAAATACGCTTCATACCTGCAATGAATTGATTGCTGCTGCCGGAAGAAGTTCTTATGAAGAAGTAGATGCTACCATGTTTATGAGAGGTGATGAATTTGACCATCTTGCCGACTTATACTTCCCGGATATTCTGGGTAATGTAAAGCAAAAAGCTAGATCTTAAATGTAAAACAGAGTATAAAATAAAATCCCCACAATGTTTCATTGTGGGGATTTATTATTTTTTATCGAGCTTAATCAGCTGCCCTTGGTGTATTTTTATAGACCTGGAAGTTGAAGACAAAAGTCCTGTTTCTGAAAGAATACCCACTGTAATTGTAATGAGAATCTCTTGCAAAAGCAGCTCTGGACGGTACTATAATAACCCCTTGAAGATTATAGCTTTCTCCATCTGCTTTATCAAAAGCTTTATATTTCTGTAAAGCCTCATTAAAGCCTTCAATCATATAATAACTTTTTTGCTTTGCTATATCTGTAGTCGCATTTTTGATTAATTTATTGTTGTTTTTGATATAGTAGAATTTCGGATCAACTACTGGAATTCCGGTTTCACTGATGGTGTTGTAATTAGTCAAAGGTGTTTTTGCTCCATATACAATACTTCCGTTGTTATCAGTGGCTACAAAAGTCAGCGCGTTCATCATGATACGTAAACTGTCCCCTTTAGCAATTGCTACTCCATTAGTAGGCTGGGCATCAGGTCTTGTAATGAAAACCGTACCTGATGGTAAAGTTTCGTTAGGAAGAGCTGATAATTTCTTTTCATTATCATCACTGGCGTCTGTTGTACTGAAAGTTCTTACATTTCCCTGTGCATCAAGGTAATTTTCATCCATAAACTTTTTAATCGCCTGATCATCATAGCTGTTTTGGACGTTAATGTCTTCAGGTTCATTAATGGTATCTACTACATCATCTTTTTTACACGCCGTAAAACATAAAGATCCTGCAAGGATATATAAAAATATTTTTTTCATTTCAAAAAAGTTTAATTACTTTACAAATAATATAACGGCAAAAGTATAAAAAATTATGAGAATAGATAAATTTTTATGGTGCATTCGTTTTTATAAGACGAGAAGTATTGCAACAGAGGAAATTAAAAAGAACAGGGTTTCAATGGGAACGTCCGCCGTAAAGTCGTCAAAAGAGGTAAAAGAAGGAGATGTTATCAAAATTCGGAAAAATCAGATTGATTATAAAATAAAGGTAGTTCAGATTCCTAAAAGCAGGATAGGAGCAAAGCTTGTCTCCCTTCACATACAGGATGTGACAGATAAGGAACAGTATGAATTGCTGAAACTTCGTAAAATGTCCCAGGATTATTACAGGAACAAAGGGGAAGGCAGACCTACTAAAAAAGACAGAAGAGAAATGGACGAATATGTGGGTAATGATATTGATGCAGACTTTACAGATTGGGATGATTTCTTTGGAGAAACAGGTGACGAAACCGAAAAAGAAGATTAAAAATAAAAAAAGCTCTAGAGATAGAGCTTTTCTATTATTTCCTTGACGATGTCTTCAGGTTCTCTGGAATCCGTACTTAAACTGTATTGTGCCTTACTGTAAAATTGATTTCTTTCAAACAGATGCTTGGCAATGAATTCCGGAAGGTCTTCATCCGTAATATTAGCAATTATTGGTCTTTTTTCTTTCTGTTTTGAAAGTCTTTCTACCAATGTTCCTACCGATGTTCTTAAAAATATACTCTTTGAGTTATGATTGATGATCTCCATATTATTATAATAAACAGGAGTCCCTCCGCCAAGGCTTAAAACCACGTTTTCTTCAGAAGCCAGAATTTCTTCCAATGCCTCTCTTTCTAGCTTTCTAAAATAGATTTCTCCTCTTTTTTCGAATATTTCAGGAATGGTTAATTTATTTCTCCTGACGATCTCTTTATCGAGGTCAATTAATTTAAAATCTATTTTTTCGCTTAATATTTTGGAAATGTGAGATTTGCCACTTCCCATGTATCCAATCAGTGAAATTATCATGAATTTTTTTTGAACAAATTTGCGAAAAAGTTTTGAGATAAAGAAAAAAGTCATATCTTTGCACCACTTAAAACAAGGGACATTACTTAAATGAAACTTGATGCATAAGTGACCGACTCGGTAGCTCAGCTGGTAGAGCAATACACTTTTAATGTATGGGTCCTGGGTTCGAATCCCAGCCGGGTCACTAGCAATAAAAATTACTTAATTTTTTGTAATTTTATTGCCTGCGTGGTGAAATTGGTAGACACGCCATCTTGAGGGGGTGGTTTCCTAAGGATGTGCTGGTTCGAGTCCAGTCGCAGGCACTGCAAAGAAAATTTAATAATTAATAGTGAAGTAATTCACTTTAATTGTGGCCGACTCGGTAGCTCAGCTGGTAGAGCAATACACTTTTAATGTATGGGTCCTGGGTTCGAATCCCAGCCGGGTCACAAGTTTACTGAAAAGTAAATTTTTTTCATATTAATATTTTGTGATTTGGTGTTTCAAAGGTCTCCTCAAGAGGCCTTTGATTTTTTTTTGTTAATACTTAATTATAAAAGAAATATGAGTGATATTAGTATCATTGATGAAAAATTAGCCTGGATGATTCTTGTCGTATTATTGTCTGCAGGAGTTTTCTTTTTAATTTTTTTATATCACGTAGTTTGTGGCTACTTAAAATCCAATCGGGAGAAAGTAAAATTTAAAGATACCAGATCCTATGGCTATGTTTTAGGAGGAACTGCTGTAATGGGTTTTGAATTCTTTTGTCTATTATTTCTTGGAATAAAAAATGAGAGTATTGAAAATGTTGTAGTAGGAATCTTTTCTGTGGTATTATTTTTCTCTCCCGTGATTATTTGGTTATTCGGTTCTTATTATAATACATCAAAAAAACTCTGACGTTACCATCAGAGTTTGTATTCTATAAAAGCATACATATTGTATAGCTTTTTTTAATCTAAATGCATATTGTCAATTAATCTTACACCATCTACCACTACCACGATAAAGGCTCTGAAACTTCTGTCTTTATAGAAGAAATCAGTTTCTTTTAATGTGTTTTCATCGGCAATCAGGAAATATTCCAGATGCATTCCTTGCTGGTTGTCAAAAATATCCGTTACCCTTTCCTTAATTTCTGCAATCGTTACCGTTCGGAACCAGTCGTTTACTTTATTCAGGGTTTCATAAATAATTTTTGAAGCTTCTTTTCGGTCTTCGTGAAGTCTTTGGTTTCTTGAGCTTAGTGCAAGTCCGTTTTCGGCTCTATAAATGGGAACACCTGTTATTTTAACCGGGAGATGTGTCTTTTCAACCATTTTCTTAATAATGGCTAATTGTTGGAAATCTTTTTCTCCAAAATAAGCACTGTCAGGCTGTACCTGTCTGAAAAGCTCTTCTACGACGGTTCCTACTCCGTCAAAGTGTCCAGGTCGTGATTTTCCTTCCATTTCATTCTCAAGTCCATCAAAATCATAATGCTTGCTTTCTGCTTTTTCAGGATAAATATCTGCTATTTCAGGAATATATACAGCATCTACAAGCCCTGAGTTTTCAAGGATTAAAATATCTCTGTTAATGTCCCTTGGGTACTTTTCAAGGTCTTCAGGATTGTTAAATTGAGTGGGATTTACAAAAATTGATGAAATAACAAGATCATTCTCCTTTTTTGCTTCTTCATATAGAGAAAGATGACCCTTATGAAGAGCTCCCATAGTAGGGGCAAAGCCTATTCTTTTTCCCATTTCTTTCTGTCTTTCAATGAAATCCTGAAGGACTTTCCTATTTCTTATAACTTCCATAGTTTATTTTAATACTATTTCAAAAATACTAAAAATATCACATAATAAAGTGTGTTTTTAATAATTTGGAAAAGGTAATTTTCGTAAAAAAATGTTAATTAAAATAATGTTGGATGTTTTTTTGTAATTTTGCACATTAAAGCATTTTTACAAAAAATTAGATAGAAAGTTTATGCCGAATCAAAAAATACTGTACATTACTACAGAGATGTATCCATATCAGGAAGATACCAATATGGCTGCAGTGGTAAACAAAATGGCACTTAAGATGCACAATGAAGGCAATGATGTAAGAGTTTTTATGCCAAGATTTGGACAAATAAGTGAGAGGAAATTCCAGCTTCATGAGGTAATCCGTCTTTCAGGAATGAATATTATTATCAATGACCTGGACCAGCCCTTAATTATTAAAGTAGCGTCTCTTCCGGGGGAAAGACTTCAGGTTTACTTTATTGATAATGAAGAATACTTCAAAAGAAAGCAATACTATTTTGACGACGAAGAAAATCCTTTCGAGGATAACGACGAAAGAGCTATTTTCTTTGCAAGAGGAGTTATTGAAACCATCAAAAAGCTGAACTGGGTACCGGATGTTATCCACCTGAACGGATGGATGTCTTCTTTTGTCCCTATTTACCTTAAAACGTATTACGAATCAGATACTTATTTCAAAGACGCTAAAATTGTTCTTTCTCTGTATAATGAGAAAGACGCTGCTCTGGATAAAAAGATTGATGAAAAATTGAAGTTTGATAATATTTCAGGATTAAAAGCGTTAGATAATCCAACAATTAAAAGCTTTGTTATCGAAAGTATGAACTACGTGGATGCAGTTGTAAAAGGAGATGAGTTTCTGGATGAAGACCTTGACCAGGCTTTCAATGAAACAGCTACTAAAAAGTCAGAGTATCTTGACGTAGATTCTATAAACCAACTTTATTAAAAAACACATTTTTAATGACTCATAATCTTAAAAAGACATTCGCCGTACTTTTACTGGCGATTTTCGGAAGTACCATTCTTTATAACTGTGAACCGGATGTAGATTCCCTTGGGGAACAGCTGTTTATAAAAGATCAGGTAGATGGTAATGAAACATTATATGATCTTATTGCATATAATATTGATAATCATGATTCCATCAGAAGTGATGCTTCTAAATTGATCAGTGAACAAAATGCTGCAGGAGGATTCACAACCGTTGGTGTTCTGGGAGCTTTTACCGAAAATCAGTTTGGAGGACAAAAAGCATCTTATATTACACAATTGAGAATGCCTACCGATAACTTTGATTTTACCGGACCTAACGCAAAAGTAGACTCTGTTGTTCTGGTGATGAAAACACCATACTATATCACAGACTCAGTAAAAGCACCTGGTGCTTATGACAGAAGTGATTTCCCGGTAGGAAATGAAACGGTACCGGTTTCTATAGATAAAAAGACATATCCTGTTTTTAAATATGGTAAAATAGGGGGGCAGTATAACTCTATGACCATAAATGTACATGAGGTTACAACTTTCCTGGATGCTAACGCTAAACCTTTCACCCGTTCAAATGTAGATGTGAGCACGGGCGGATTATTAGGTTCAGCAGTATTTGACGGTAGAGTAAGTACGATAGCCGTGACTAAAAAATCTGACAATACAGCTGTATTCAATTCAACTAATGATTTTAGAATGAGATTGGATAAAGACTTCTTCCAAACCAGAATTGTAGATAAAAAAGGAATGCCTGAATTGCAAAATACAGCAAACTTTATCAGATATCTAAGAGGAATCAAGATTTCAGTAAGTGAAACGGATAAATACCTTTTCCAGTTTTCGCCTAATGATATGGAGATTGTGATGTACTATAAATATGATAAAACAGATAATGGTACAACGACTCGACCACAAACTACACTTAAATTTAATTTAGGAGGAGGTAATGTCCACATAGGTCAGTATGCTTACAATAGAACAGGATCGCAAGTTTCATCTGCATTAGCAGCAAGTAATGATACCACTGGTGATCCGAAGCTTTATGCTCAGGGAATGGGAGGACCTTCTATAGGAGTGAAAATTCCGGAAGAGGCTATTAATAAGCTTAAAAGTTTATATGAAAAAGATAAAGCAGGAATTGTAAGTGCAAAAATCAGAATTTATGTAGATCCATTAACATGGTCTAATAAACATTCGAAATTTGGAGACAGTAGATTTTCACTCCTTCCGGTAAATAAAGATAAAGGAAAAGACGGCGAGTTTGTTTCGCCAGGCTTTACTTCAGATTTAATGGCAGGATTCCCTCTTTATCTGATCAATGAAAAACCAGCGTATTATGACTTTGTGATAACAAAGACCATTAAAGGTATTGTTGAAGGTCCTGCAGATGGTATTAAAATTACTACGGATAATGAGTATCAGTTTAAAAATAATGTATTACTTATCAATCAGGGTGCATTTGCAAGAATTGTAAGTTCAGGAGCCTATTTTGGACCAACATTTACAACAAGAGCATTTGATATGAATAGAACGATATTGGTCGGAAGTGACAAAAGTGCGAATAGAATTCAGCTAAGAGTTACTTACGGTACAAAAAAATAAACAAAAAAAATAACAACACACTAGACAAAATAAATATGTGCGGAATAGTAGGATATACAGGTTTTCAAGACGCTTACGAAATAGTAATCAATGGTCTTAGAAGATTAGAATACAGAGGATATGACAGTGCAGGAATTGTTTTAGAAAATACTGAAAAGAAATTTTCAGTAGAAAAAACAAAAGGTAAGGTTGATGATTTGGTGAATATTTCAGCAGAATTGAAAGGAACAGCCAAAATTGGGATGGGACATACACGTTGGGCGACTCACGGTGTTCCAAGTGACAGAAACTCACACCCGCATTTGTCAAATAATGGAAAAATAGCTATTGTGCATAATGGTATCATTGAGAATTATGATACTATTAAAAAAATGCTTACTGAGAAAGGGTATACTTTCCAATCAGAAACTGATACTGAAGTATTGGTGAACCTTATTCAGTATTTCATGGAACTGAATCCTGAGATTGATTTCCCAACAGCGGTGAGATATGCATTGAATGAAGTATATGGAGCCTATGCAATTACTGTACTTCATGAAGATTATCCTGGAGTATTGGTAGTGGGAAGATTAGGTTCGCCTCTAGCAATAGGAATCGGAGAAAATGAATACTTTATTGCTTCAGATGCTTCTCCTTTTGTAGAATTTACAAAAGAAGCAATTTATCTGGAAGAAGGACATATGGCTATCATTTCTCTTGAAAAAGGAGTAGATATTAGAACAATCAATGAAAACTCTAAGATCGAGCCGGAAATCCAAAAGCTTAAACTGAGCCTGGAGCAAATTGAAAAAGGAGGTTACGAGCATTTTATGCTTAAAGAAATCTTTGAACAGCCAAAGTCTATCCATGATACAATGAGAGGGAGACTTCTTGTAGATGAGGGAGTTATTAAAATGGCTGGAATCTGGGATCATGTTGAAAGATTCAAAAATGCCAACAGGATTATTATTATAGCTTGTGGTACTTCTTGGCATGCAGGACTTATCGGAGAATATCTTATTGAAGAATATGCAAGAATTCCTGTTGAAGTAGAATATGCTTCAGAATTCAGATATAGAAATCCTATTATCACTGATAAGGATGTGGTTATAGCAATTTCTCAGTCTGGAGAAACAGCAGATACAATGGCTGCTTTAAAGCTGGCAAAAGAAAAAGGTGCATTTATATATGGTATATGTAATGTGGTAGATTCGTCTATTGCTAGAATTACAGATGCAGGTTCTTATACCCATGCAGGTCCTGAGATTGGGGTAGCTTCTACCAAAGCATTTACTGCTCAGCTTACCATTCTTACACTGATTGCATTTAAATTAGGTAAACATAACGGAAACTTGGGGAATGCTGAATTTATGAGCTTAATTGCTGAATTAGATGCTATCCCTAAGAGAATTGAAGAAGTTTTAAATGCTACCCATGAGCAGGTTCAGGAAATTGCAAAAGATTTCGTGGAAACTACTAATTTCCTATACTTAGGAAGAGGGTACAACTATCCTGCGGCCTTAGAAGGAGCCTTAAAATTGAAAGAAATTTCTTATATCCATGCAGAAGGATACCCGGCAGCAGAAATGAAGCATGGCCCTATTGCGTTGATCGATGAAAACATGCCAATTGTTATTATAGCACCTAAAAAAGGTCATTATGATAAAATTGTAAGTAATGTTCAGGAAATTAAGGCAAGAAAAGGGAAAATTATCGCTGTAGTCAACAAAGGAGATCGCCAGGTAAGTGAGATGTCAGATTATGTGATCGAAATTCCTGAAACTTCAGAATGTTTCTCTCCAATCGTTGCATCAGTGCCCCTACAGTTGCTTGCTTATTATATTGCAGTTTATAGAGGTGCAAACGTTGATCAACCGAGAAACTTAGCAAAATCTGTTACTGTTGAATAAAAAGTTGTTGTAAATAAAATAAATTTAGATTTCTTCCGTTATTTCAAAAAAAATCTTAAAAGTTTCTTAAAAAAATTATATATTTACGGCTTAATTATAAAAATTAACATGAAAAGGATATTTCTTTTATTATTGTCTGCATCGGTAGCATCGGTATCTTGTTCAGGTGGTGGCAGCTCTTCTGTAGGGAAGCCTGGAACAAAAGGAGAATTGATACCAAGAGAAAAAACGAAATCATTTGTTGCGGAAAGACCATACGGAATGGTCGCAATTCCTGCAGGTTCATTTGTTGCTGGTCTGGCAGATCAGGATCCAACACATACACCTGAAAAAACAGCATTGAAAACCGTTACTGTTTCATCTTTCTTCATGGATGAAGCAGAAACTACCAACTCAGAATACAGGGTATTTATCAATTATGTAAGAGATTCTATTGCGAGAACTTTACTTGCTGAAGCTGCCGGAGAAGGTGGAGATGAAGGCGGACGTAAAGGAGCTAGCATAGGAGATTACGCATACCTTGCTAAAAAAGAAGAAAATTTAACACCTTATCAGGAATATATGGAAGGCCAGGGAGGCCGTGAAGATGGAACCTATGATGCAAGCAAAAGATTAGATTGGAAAATTCCATTACATTGGAGTACTTCAAAATATCCGGATGTAGAATATGCAGAGGTTTTAGAAGCATTGTACTTGCCTGCATCTTCCAGAATTGGAAACGAAAGAATTTTAGATGTAAGTAAGCTTAAATATACTTACCGTTGGGGAGATATGGACGCTGCAATTGCAGATAACGAAAGAGGAGTTAATTACCTTAAAAGCGAAAGTATCGCGATTTATCCGGATACTACAGTTTGGGTAAAAGATTTCCACTTTGCTTACAATGAGCCATTATTTGAACAATATTTCTGGCACAAAGCTTACAAAAACTACCCGGTAGTTGGAGTAACATGGGATCAGGCAAGAGCTTATTGTAGCTTCAGATCTAAATTGAAAACTGATTACAACGAAAGTTTAAAAAGAAAAAAACAAAGACCATTGCAGTTCCGTCTTCCAACAGAAATTGAATGGGAATATGCTGCAAGAGGTGGTATGCAAAATGCCACTTACCCTTGGGGAGGTCCATATTTAATGGATGACAGAGGTTGCTACTTAGCGAACTTTAAGCCTAAGAGAGGTAACTACATGGAAGACGAGAAAAAAGGGACTTATACATATACAGCTCCAGTTAAGAAATTTAAGAAAAATGGATTTGGGTTGTTTGATATGGCTGGAAACGTTTCTGAATGGACAGTATCTGCATATAACAATTCTTCATATGGATTCTCTTCTACATTAAATCCTTCTACAAAAGATAAAAAGGATACTAAAAAATCTGTAAGAGGTGGATCTTGGAAAGATATAGGATATGCATTGATGACGGGAGCAAGAGATTGGGAAAGAAAGGATTCTGCTAGAAGCTATATCGGATTCAGAACTGTTCAGGATATTCCTGAAGCAGCTGTGAAACCAAGAAGAGTTAACAGATAACGAGACAATTATTTTTCAAAACAATTTTATTTAACATAAAAAAACTAACTCAATATGTTTAAGACTAAAGATGCTTGGATGAATTTCTTTTATTCATTCGGTGCTGCAATTGTAATTCTTGGAGCTTGGCTTAAAATTACTCACATTACCTTGGGACCCATTAATGGTAATATAGCTCTTACAGTAGGGCTTATTACAGAGGCAATTATCTTTATCATTTTTGCATTCGACCCTCCAAAATCTGAAGAGTCTTATGCATGGGAAAATGTTTATCCTGAACTATTAGATAAGCATGCTAACCCAAACCCTTTACATTCTAATGTTTCTTCTAGAAATAACAATGCTGCAGCTCAATTTGCTGAATTGGAAAATTCTCTTTCTAAGAAATTAGATAAAATGCTTGAGGATGCTAAATTGGATGTTCAGTTATTTGACAGATTAAGAACAGGAATTGATAAATTTTCAAATTCTGTAGATCAAATTAACCAAACTGTAGATGTATCAGCTTCTACGCATAAATATAATGATCAGTTGAATAAAGCTGCTCAGCATATGGAAAGCATGAATGCTCTTTATACTATGCAACTTGAGAATGGTAAAAAACAATCTGAGTACGCAAACAAATATGTTGCTGATATGCAGAAATCTGCAGAGCAATCTGAAAAATTCAACCAAGAGCTACAAGGTTTAACCTCTAATCTGAATAATTTAAATAGAGTTTATGGTGGTATGTTAACTGCTATGAAGTCTTAACTCCTAAACCATTTCTAAATAACTATTTAATCTAAAAAAAGAAACAGAGAATGGCACAAGGAAAACAGACCCCTCGTCAGAAGATGATCAACCTGATGTATCTGGTGTTCATCGCGATGATGGCCCTAAACATTGATGCAGAAATCATCAGATCATATTACGACTCTACCAGAGCATTAAATGAAACCAGAACTTTAACAGAAAGAAAGAACGAGAAAATCTTTGAAAAGACGCTTGAAGCTAAAGCTCAGCAAGTTCCAGATACTTACGAACAGCCTTGGGCACAGTACAAAGTATTGAAAACTAAGATTGATGCGTTGGTGAAATCTTCTCAGGATATCAAAGATCTTTTGAAAAAGCAATCTGAGTTTCATGATAAAGATAAAGACGGAAAAGATGTTGATGTAAGTGAGAATTTTGCAGCACTTAACAATAACGAAGCAACTACAGAATATTTCTTTAAAGAAGGAGATGAAAATACACCTTCAAAGAATGCATTAGACTTAAAAGCTAAAATTGATGATGTAAGAAACTACATTAATGCTACTTTTGGGAACAATGCTCAGCTTAAAGATTTAGTAGAAAGAGCTAATAAATCTCTTATTGCAGAATATCCTAAAGGAAAATCTCCAAATGATAAGACCTGGTTTCAGAATAAATTCTATCACCAGCCTTTAATTGCAGCTATTTCCAATTTAGAGATTATCCAAAATGATGCCAGAAATGTTCAGTCTGATGCATTGGCGTTATTACTTCAGGAGAAAGTAGATGCAAGCATTAAATTTACAAGTTATGAAGCTATTGTTGCAGGTCCGGTGGATATCCAGGCTGGTAAGCAGGCTGAAGTAAAAGTAATGTTGGGTAACTATTCTAACAGTAATAAAATCAGTATCTCAGGTGTAAGCAAACTGGAGAACGGAAAAGGTATTATTCCTATCTCTGGTGCTGGTATCGGTGAACATAAATTAGGAGGTGTAATTACATTGACAGATGCTACAGGTAAAGCTCAAAACTTCCCTTGGACGCATACTTACAACGTAATTGCAGGACCAAGAGAAGTAAAACTTGAAAAAGGATTATTACTTTCTGCTGACAAAATGAATGTAATGTATAGAGGACTTGAGAACCCTGTTTCAGGATCAATCTTAGGGGCAGACAATGCTAAACTTTCATTATCAGCTCCGGGAGCATCTGTGAAAAGTACAGGTCCTGGTAAATGGAATGTAAAACCTGGTGCTGGTACTACAGTTAAGTTGACATTATCAGGTCTTGATCCTTATGGTAAATCAGTATCTCAGGTATTTGAATATAGAATCAAGAATGTACCGCCACCACAGGGACAAATGAGAGGACAGAATATATTGTCGATGCCGGCAACTTCTATCCCGAACCAAACTGTACAGGCAACTATTCCTGACTTTGACTTCCCAGTATCATTCACTGTAACTCAGTTTATGGTAAGAGTACCTGGAAAAGCAGCATTGCTGATCCATGGAAATTCTTTAGGTGAAGCAGCTGGATTAGTTAGAAACTTAAGATCAGGAGATGTATTTTCAATATTTGATATTAAAGCAACAGCTCAAGGTTTAGAAGGGCAACAGATTAAAAACATTACTCCTATATTAATTAATGTTCAATAGGACTAAAATTGTAATTTATTATGAAAAAATATATTAGCACCCTTTTAGTATTAGTTTCGGGATTTGCTTTGTCCCAGACTATTCTGAACGCTTCTTCTCCAGAAGAGTTTAGAAAGATGAGAGAGGAGAATAAACAGAAAGTCGGTGATACAATTATTGATAAAACAGTAAAACCTCTTGAATATGGTTTTGTAGAAGATAAAGATATCCTTAAGAGTATGTTTGTTTGGGAAATCATTGATATGAACGATAAGATCAATCAGCCGTTCTATTATGATAATCCGGATGGATTGCTTTCTACACCTACAAGATCTTTATATAAATTGTTGCTTGATGCCGCTTTAAGTGGTAAAATTGAGCAGGTTTACAACGACGAAAATTTTGTAGATAAACTTACTCCGGAAGCCATTAAGAAAAGATTGGTTAATGTGAAAATCAGTGATGCAGCGATTGATATCCTGAACTCTGGAAGACAGTTAACTGAGCAGGAGAAAAAAGAATATACCGATATTATTGAAACGACTACTGATAAAGTAAAAGTTCTTAAAATTATGGGTATGTGGTTCATTGATAAGAGAGACGGACAGATGAAATACAGACCTCTTGGTATTGCAGCTATGGGTCCTGACCCGGCAGTACAGGGAGTGATAGGTCCTGATGGTAAGCCACTTGCGAGCAATGATGAGCTTATCGATCTATTCTGGATCTTCTATCCGAATGCAAGAGATATCTTAGCAAACAATTATGTTTTCAACAGAAAAAACTCTTCAGCTGATTTATCTTTCGATGATATTATCAATGCGAGAAGGTTCTCTTCTGTAATCTACAAATCTTCAGCTGGTTTAGGAGATGGTACTATTAAGGACTATATCCCTAGAGATGCTGATGATCAGCTAGATGAAAGCGACAGAATCAAGACGCAGATCCTTGAAATGGAAAATGATATGTGGAATTACTAAATTTCACTTGATATTTATAGAAAACCTGAGTACTTTTACTCAGGTTTTTTTTATTATGAGAAATGTAGATTATATTATAGTGGGGGATGGATATGCAGGACTTTTCTTCGCTCACCAGCTAATTAAAAACAATAAGTCCTTTGTAATATTCTCGGAAGGAAGAAAAAGTGCTTCTCAAATCTCAGCCGGTATCATTAATCCTGTTGTTCTTAAGAAGTTTACAACCTTCTGGAAAGCTCAGGAACAGATTGATTTCCTTAAAAATACGCTGGAGGAAATAGAATCATATACAGGAGAAAATTATTTGGTAGAAAAATCTATCCATAGAATTTTTCATGATGAAAATGAACAGAAATTATGGCTGAAGAAATCAGAAAATGAAGAATTATCTGGTTTTCTTACTAAAAATTTTGAGTCTTTAAATGGGGTAAAAAACGATTTTCTCAGCGGAAAGGTGTCTCAGTCAGCCAGGCTGAATGTTAATGGGTTTTTTGAGGGTTTATTCAATTATTTTGAAAAAAATGACCTTTTGGTAAAAGAAAAATTTGAGTATGAGAAACTGAATCCTTCTGAATCTTCTTATCGGGATTTTACTTTTAAAAATATTGTTTTCTGTGAAGGAATGGGGGTGAAGGAAAATCCTTATTTTTCAGAAGTTGCTGTCATTCCAAATAAAGGACACCACATTAAAGTGAAACTTTCCGAAGCTGTGCCGGATATCACCATCAAAAAGAAACATTTTTTATTTCCTGTTGGAAACGGGCTGCATTTCTATGGTGGAACATATGATAGAGAACAGCTGCACCATCATATAGATGAATCTGCGGTAAAACAGTTGGTAAATGGTCTCTCAGAATTTTATTCCCATGATTTCGAAGTGGAAGAAGTTCATTTTGGTTTCCGCCCGACAGTAAAGGACAGGAGACCTATCATTGGCCGGCATGAGTCATTAAAAAACTTATATGTCTTTAATGGCATGGGGGCAAGGGGAATTCTGAATGGATGTTATTTTTCAAAAAACCTTTATGATTTTATCGAGAATGATATTCCTCTTCATGAAGAAGTTTCTGCAGATAGGTTCAAATAATCAGAATTTTTCTTGATCCTGACATTCTTTAATTCTTATCAACAGAAAAAACAGAACCATGAATGAAAATATATTAGGAATTGTTGCAGGGGTTTTAACCTCTATTTCAATGATTCCCCAGCTTATAAAAGTGATCAAGGAAAAGAATGTGGAAGATATTTCTCTTCTTATGCTCCTTGTTCTTATTTCGGGACTTTCTCTCTGGGTGTGGTATGGTTTTATGAATGATGAATTGCCCATTATTGTTTCCAATTCATTTGCAGTTTTGGTCAATATAAGTCTTTTAATCTGTTATATAATATACAACAAGAAAGGATAAAAAAAGACGCTCTGCAATTGCAGAGCGTCTTTGTATTTTTATTGTGATTTCAATACTTACTGAAGTACAAATTTAGCTAAAGGAGCCATTCTTGCTTTGTTTAAAGACAAAGTATTCCCGTTTACAGAATAATTATCTGCAGAAAGTAAAGCCTTTGTAAATTGATTTTCAATATCAAGATCTTCACATGCCATCATAGTAGACATTCCCTGATTGAATTTAATTCTCATAATATCAGGCTTTATTTCAAAAGTACCTCCAAGACCGTTGCATCCTGCATGTCCTTCATATCTCATACCATTGGTGTCAAGCTTAAAATGAGGATTATTCTTAGGATTTTTTAACTGAATGGGTTGTCCGTTAAGTTCAACAAGTTTCCATGTCTTTCCTGTAATATCTGTAGACTTCTGTACTGCAGGAGTTTTACAGGCAACAAGAAATACAGCAAGAAAAAGAGCTGATAGGTAGTAATACAAGTTTTTCATAAAGTTTAATTTAAATGTATGTTTAACTCTTTAGCTAATATGATGCCATTTTAGCCGGGCCAGATTCTTTTTTATCCTTTTTAAGATGAAAGAGAACCATGTCTACATTTTTCTTCAAAAAAGTAATATTGCCTTTAATTTCAGAATACTGATACTCTTCATTTGAAGCGGTATATTCTGGCAAAGCTTCACTTTTTTTGAGATCATATGTTTTGCCATTCAAATGTACTGTTGCTGTATTTTTAGTACTGTTTATGGTAACTTCTATTTTTTCTCCATAGCTATCTACATAAACATTTTTAGAAATATCATCCTTGTTTTCCGGTGCAGCAGTTAGAATGTCGGCTTCTTTACCGGGGTGTTTACACGCTGTTGAGGAAAGAATTGTCAAACCCAAAAGGATTGATGGTAATAAATTTTTCATAGTGATAAGTGATTTTAAAGTGTTTCATGAATTGTGGTGTTAATACTATATAAATTTACAACTATTTTTATAAAAAATATGTTAGTTTATGTAAAATTAACACTATGTTTTAATCGGATGTGTTTTTATGTTTATTAGAAACAGATCTTTTGAAACAGAATAATAGTGATGAGGGATTTAAGTTTTAGTTGGTAAAAGCAGAGAAGTATATTCTGCTCATTCTAAATGAGATAAAGTATAAATTTTTCATTTTGTATTTGTTGTTTTAATTTTCGGCAAAAATAATTCAAAAAGAAGAGAATAACAATAGGATTTTGTAAATAATTGGAAATCATGATAAAAGTTAGTTTTTTATAATAGATTCTCCTTATCAAAACGTACGTCATCAGGCAATGACAGCCTATTCATCAATAAAAAAGAAGAACTGAATTCTTCAGTCCTTCTTTTGGATCATATGAAGCAGGTGAAGTTGATTAAGGAGCTTTAACCTGATCTATGGTGAAAAATGCTTTTGTTGTGTTGCATATGCCGCCAGGACATGTTGTTGCATTTCCTGCACTGGCTGGAGTAGAGGAACCCATCATAAAGTACATTTTGTAGAAAACTTTATCATTACCATCGGTGGTAGTCCATGAATAGAGTCTTTGTTCCGGAACGCCACTGGCATATACACCAGGATCTCCCCAGTATGGATTGGTAAGGGCTGTTTGTATTCTTGCTCCGGTTGTTGCATCAATTAGTGCCTGTGAAGTAGTTGCATTATCACCAGCCCATGCTGCAGATGGTAATCTCAGTTGGTTTTGCTGGTATCCTCCAGCCCCGGACCATAAATAATGCCCGTTTGAAATGATATCTACTGTTGGAATATCATTATTTCTGATCTGTAAATTAACATCAGCAAATAGACTTCCTGAAGGAATAAAGCAACGTACAGAAAATCTGCCGTCAGGTGTTGTTACAACAATGGCGTAGCCGGCTCTGCCATTATCTGTGGTGGCTGTCAGGGGCCCCATTACAGCTTTAGTCTCTACAGTGGCATTAACACCGCTGTTATCTGTTGTAGAGTCTAATTTTTGCCATTGTATGCCATCCCAAAAGTAGTACCCTGTTTTTAAGGGAGTTGAAGAAGTATTGTAAACCAATAGTCCCGTAGCATTAGGATTGGCGCTAAGCTGCATATTGGCAGAGGTGAGGACCACTCTGGGTGGTAAAATCCCTTTGTTGGGAGAATTCACTTCCAACATGGCGGAAGGATCGGGAGTAGTGGTTCCGATTCCTGTACTGCCACTGGAAGTTACAATTACGTCATTGGCCTGTTGAGTGGAGGAGGGAGCTCCTGTTGCGGGATTGTCTTTTGCTCCGTCTACATGAAATGTGTTTTGAGGATTGGAGGTGTGTATCCCTACCTGTGCGTTAAGGATTGAAACAAAAACTAATCCCAGTAAAGATAAATTCTTTCTCATAAGTAAAATATTTTGGTTGTTGTGTGTAGGTTTGTTAAAATACAAGTCAAAAATTGGGAAGCCTATTTCCGCGGTATTATAAAAACTATCGGCTTTTAAAGGAAAAGCACAGCTAGGTAAATATAAATTTGGAAAAATGATTGTACCTGGTGATGTGAAGACGGAAAAGGAATTTACTAAAGAGCAGAGCACCTTATAACCCTCAGAAAAATTAGGGTGAAAATTCTCTTTTGGATAATTTGAAATATAAACTAAATTTATCATATTTAGTTGTTTATTTTTATAAATATACAAATTATTATAAATTAATTGACAAAATAATTTACTTATTGTGTATAATTTTCTATTTTAAGTTCATGTTTATATAAATCAAGTATAGGTGAATAAGGTGAAGTGAAAAAGCGATAAAAAGCCTGTACATCTATGAAAATTGCATATAGGATTGAAAAAAGGAACTAAAGAGTATTCTTATACATTAAGAGGAGTGAATACATAAAATGTCAAAAAAAACTATCAGAAATTTATAATTTATAAAATAAAGAATAGCTTGTCATTTTTCTTTCAGACAAACAGGAAAGTAAAAAAAATACTATATAATTTCTACATTCAGGTTATTTAAAGAATCGTTAAATTTTGTTAATCTACTATGATTATATCATAATCTAAATGTACATTTGCGACTTCAAAATGAGAAACTTTATAGTATATTTTTTAACAAGCCTTTTTCTGCTCTTTATAGTGGAAAGCAAGCTTAACGTTAAAACACTTCGCAATGACTATTCAGGTCATGTTTCTCATCACATTCCTAAAAGAGCTAACCGTCTGAACCAGACTTACGAAAAACTATCAGTTCAGCAGAAGGCAGACAATGTAGACAATTCCACTTTAGAACTTACCGAAAATGATTTTCAGCTGTCTGATGTATTTCAGGCTATTGTTGTTTTTAGCGGTATTTTCAGTTTGGTCTATATTTTCGGATTAAAAAGTTATAAACAGTTTAAACCGCACATTCACGGTTTTGTTTTTGGTGTTTCGGCCAAAAAGTTTCTTTTCATCCGTTCCATTAGAATTTAGAAATTCATTTTTCCGTTTATTTTCTGCCTGATGTCAGGTGGAGAGTTTTCTTGCGTTGTGACCTTCCGGTAATCATCACACCGTAGCATTCCCGATTACCATTCTTATTTCTATTCAAACATTAACGATTTATATAAACTCTAGAATTATGATAAAAAGAGTTGCCCCAGGCATTGCTTTAAGCATTCTGCTACTGGCTGTTGGCTGTACCAAGAAAAAAGAGGAAAAAGAAGAAACCTCTATTTATCCGGTAACGTCCCCGGTAGTCCAGGATACTGTAATTAATAAAGAATATGTTGCTCAGATCCAGTCAGTGAAGAACATTGAAATCCGGGCACAGGAAAAAGGTTTCCTTGAAAAGATTTTCGTAGACGAAGGACAGTATGTACAGGCCGGACAGACTTTATTCCGGATTATGCCTAAACTGTATCAGGCAGAGCTATTAAAGGCACAGGCAGAAGTAGAACAGGCGTCTATTGAATTGAAAAATGCCAGTACACTGGCCAATAACAATATTGTGTCTAAAAATGAAAAAGCGATGGCAAAAGCTAAATTGGATGCTGCCAATGCAGAAATGAAGTTAGCACAAATCCACCTCTCATTTACGGATATCAAAGCTCCGTTTTCCGGGGTGATCAACAGAATCCCTTTAAAACTTGGAAGTTTGGTAGATGAGGGAGATCTTCTTACTTCATTATCAGATAATACCAATATTTATACTTACTTCAATGTTTCAGAACCTGAATATTTAAGCTACCAGACTCATGTGGCAGATCGTGGCAGCAATGAAGTGGCATTGATTACTGCTAATGGTGAAACCTATACCCATAAAGGAGAAATTCAGACTATCGAAGGAGAGTTTGATAATGAAACCGGAAATATTGCTTTCCGTGCAAAGTTTCCGAATCCGGAAAAACTGCTGAGAAATGGGGAAACCGGTAAAGTTCAAATGGTAATGCCGGTTCACAATGCATTGATCATTCCTCAAAAAGCAACGTACGAGATTCAGGATCAGAAATATGTATTTGTCATTGATAAAAACGGAACCGCAAAATCCCGAAACATTAAAATTGCTTATGAACTTCCGGATCTCTATGTTGTAGCTTCCGGGCTGTCAAAAGGAGATCAGATTCTTCTGGAAGGAGTTCAGAAAGTGAAAGACGACCAAAAGATAAAAACAAAATTCCAGGATCCTAAAAAGGTTCTTCAATCATTGAAATTAAAAGCAGAGTAGTCTACTCTAAAATGAAGAAGTATGTTTAAGAAATTCATTCGCAGACCTGTTCTGTCTATTGTAATCTCATTGATTATAGTATTTTTAGGGATTCTGTCCTTAGTGAAACTTCCTGTGACGCAGTTTCCATCCATTTCTCCACCTAAAGTTAATATTACGGCAGAGTATCCGGGAGCCAACAACGAGCTACTGATCAAATCCGTAGTGATTCCGTTGGAAAGAGGATTGAATGGTGTTCCCGGTATGAAATACATGACCTCGGATGCCGGAAATGATGGGGAAGCCTCTATTCAGATTGTATTTGATCTGGGTACAGACCCCAATGTTGCTGCAGTAAATGTACAAAACAGGGTATCTTCGGTAGTGAACAAATTACCTCCGCTGGTCGTACGTGAAGGGGTGAAAATTACCCGCGAAGAGCCCAATATGTTGATGTATATTAACCTCTACAGTGATGATCCCAAAGCTGACCAGAAATTCCTTTTCAACTATGCAGATATCAATGTAATGTCTGAATTGAGAAGGGTAAGTGGAGTAGGTTTTGCCGATATCCTTGGAACCCGTGAATATGCAATGCGTATCTGGCTTAAACCGGATAGGCTTACAGCATATAATATTTCAGCTGATGAAGTGATGGAATCACTGAATGAGCAGAGTTTGGAGGCTTCTCCCGGAAAAACAGGAGAAAGTTCAGGAAAACGTTCTCAGTCTTTTGAATATGTTTTAAAATATCCGGGACGTTTTAATAATGAAAAAGATTACGGAAATATTATTCTAAAGGCGAAACCTGATGGAGAATCCGTAAGGTTAAAAGATGTCGCGGATATAGAGTTTGGAAGTTCCATGTATGATATTTATTCTACGTTAAATGGAAAACCTTCTGCAGCAATTACGGTAAAGCAGTCCTATGGATCCAATGCTAGTGACGTTATCAAAAATGTAAAAGCATTGATGAAGGATCTTGAAAAAAATAACTTTCCAAAAGGAATGCACTATGATATCAGCTATGATGTTTCCAGATTCCTGGATGCTTCTATGGAAAAAGTGATACATACCCTGTTTGAGGCATTTATATTGGTGGCTATTGTTGTATTTCTTTTCCTTGGAGACTGGCGTTCAACGCTTATTCCTGCACTGGCAGTTCCTGTTTCACTGGTAGGTACATTTGCTGTAATGTCTGCATTTGGAATTACCCTGAATATGATCTCACTCTTTGCCCTGGTAATGGCAATCGGGGTCGTAGTGGATGATGCGATTGTAGTGATTGAAGCCGTCCATGCCAAGATGGAAGAAAAACACCTTTCTCCTTTAAAAGCAACTGAAGAGGCGATGCATGAGATCAGTGGTGCTATTATCGCTATAACATTGGTAATGGCATCCGTATTCATCCCGATTGCATTTATGTCCGGACCTGTTGGGGTATTTTATCGCCAGTTCTCTATTACAATGGCATCGTCTATTATTTTATCCGGAATTGTAGCGCTTACGCTGACTCCTGCATTATGTGCTTTAATTCTGAGAAATAACCACGGAAAAGCTAAAAAGAAAACTCCGATTTCCATATTCCTGGATAAATTCAATAATATTTTTACGAAAGGAGCCGGAAAATATGAGAAAATGCTTAATAAAACGGTTACGAAAAAAACAATTACGTTACCATTATTACTGGCTTTTTGTGCTTGTACTTATTTTCTCAGCAACTCCCTTCCTTCAGGATTTATTCCCGCGGAAGATCAGGGGATGATTTATGCAATTATCCAGACTCCACCAGGATCTACATTGGAAAGAACGAATCAGATTGCAAAGGAACTTTTAAGAGAATCTGAAGATATTGACGGGGTACAGTCTGTTTCTTCACTGGCAGGATATGAAATTCTGACCGAAGGAACGGGATCTAACTCGGGAACTTGTCTGATCAACCTTAAAAGCTGGGAAGAACGTAAAGAATCAGCCTCAGAAATTATTGAAAAACTTGAAGAAAAGGCTAAGAATATTCCTGGAGCCAATATTGAATTCTTCCAGCCACCTTCAGTTCCGGGTTATGGGGCTGCAGGAGGTTTTGAACTCCGTCTGCTGGATAAAGCAGGAAGTGGGGATTATCATAAAATGGAACAGGTAAGTAATGATTTTGTAAAAGAGCTTAAAAAGCGTCCGGAACTCGGTTCGGCATTTACGTTTTATTCTGCAAGTTTCCCTCAATATATGCTTAGAATAGATAATGACCTTGCGGAACAGAAAGGGGTGACCATTGAAAAGGCAATGGACAACTTATCAACCCTTATCGGTTCCAACTATGAGACGAGTTTTATCCGTTTTGACAGACCTTACAAGGTAATTGTACAGGCAGGACCCCAGTATCGTGCGCTGCCAACAGATCTGTTGAAATTATATGTTAAAAATGATAAAGACCAGATGGTGCCATATTCAGATTTTATGAGACTTGAAAAAGTGTATGGATTATCTGAAATTACAAGACATAATATGTATAACTCGGCGGAGGTAAGTGGAACTCCGGCTCCCGGATACAGTAGTGGACAGGCCATTAAAGCCATTCAGGAAGTTGCGGATAAAACACTTCCAAGAGGTTTTGGTATAGACTGGGCCGGGATTTCTAAAGATGAAGTAAGCCGTGGAAATGAAGCTGTATTTATCTTTCTTGTGTGTTTAGGATTCGTTTACCTGATCCTTTCTGCACAGTATGAAAGTTTCATTCTTCCGTTACCGGTGATTCTATCTCTTCCGGTAGGTATTTTCGGAGCATTCTTATGCTTAAAGCTTTTAGGGCTGGAAAACAATATCTATGCACAGGTTGCCATGGTAATGCTTATCGGGCTTCTGGGTAAAAATGCGGTACTGATTGTAGAATTTGCGGTACAGAAGAAAGCTGAAGAAGGTATTCCGGTAGCAAAAGCAGCGATTGAAGGTGCTGCAATCCGTTTCCGTCCTATCCTGATGACCTCATTTGCGTTCGTTGCCGGGTTAATTCCGTTGGTAATTGCAACCGGGCCTGGTGCAGTGGGTAACCGAACGATTGGTACTGCTGCCGCAGGAGGAATGTTGATAGGAACCATTTTCGGATTAATGATTATTCCGGGGTTATATTATATTTTCGGAACGATTGCGGATAAATCGAGATTGGCACGATATGAAGAGGAAAATCCTTTAACAGAACAAACTGAACCTTATGAACATGATGGAAAATTTGAAGACTAAAAATATAATCACAACCATTGCTTTATCTCTTGTTCTGGCAAGCTGTAAAGCTCCGATGGCGACAGTCATAAAAGATGAGGTTAAAGAGAATATACCTCAAAATTTTAACCAGGAAGAACAGCAGGATGCTAATAATAACAGCGGAACAACACCGTGGAGACAATTCTTTACTGATCCCAATCTTGTAAACCTTATTGAAATCTCTCTAAAGAACAATCAGGAACTTCTGATCACGCTTCAGGAGATTGAAATTGCCAAGAGTGGTGTGTTAGCTAAAAAAGGAAAACTGAGCCCAACTGTTTCTGCCGGGATAGGTGCCGGGCTGAAAAAAGCCGGGCGTTATACCAGTGAAGGGGCAGGGGATGCCACAACAGAAATAGAACCGGGAAGAGAAATGCCGGATCCACTGGGAAATTTTGAAGGAGGATTAATGGCGAATTGGGAGATTGATATCTGGAAAAAGCTCAGAACCGAGAAAGAATCAGCTGTTGCTCACTATCTTTCTACAGTGGAGGGGAAAAATTTTGTGTTGTCTAATCTGATTGAAGAGGTAGCTGACAGTTATTATGAGTTGCTGGCTCTTGATAATCAGTTGGATATCATACAGCAGTACATTAAGCTTCAGCAAAAAGCTTTGGAAATTTCCAAAATCCAGAAGGAAGCTGCAGCGACAACAGAATTGGCGGTGAAGAAATTTGAAGCCGAACTGGCCAAGTCGAAAGCTGCAGAATATACGATCCGTCAGCAAATTACTGAAAAGGAAAACGGTATCAATGCTTTGCTAGGAAGATATCCACAGCCGATTGTAAGGACAAAAGAAAGTTTTATGTCTACAATTCCGCAGACGGTTTATACGGGAATTCCATCACAATTGCTTTCCAACCGTCCGGATATAAAACGTGCAGAACTTGAATTGAAATCTTCAAAATTAGATGTGGAGGCAGCAAGAAAAGAGTTTTATCCTTCATTGGAAATATCTGCAACCCTGGGATTGGAGGCCTTTAAACCATCTTATTTGGTTAAAATGCCGGAATCTATCGCCTATAATCTTGTTGGAGAGATGGCTGGACCACTGATCAACAAAAGTGCTATCAAAGCCAATTTCCAAACAGCTGATGCAAGACAGGTTCAGGCGCTGTATGAGTATGATAAAACGATTTTGAATGCGTATCTGGATGTTGCCAATATGATGTCCAAGATCAAGAATATAGACCAGTATTATCAATTAAAATCCCAGGAAACCAAAGCATTGGATCAATCCATAGATATTGCCAACCAATTGTTCCGAAATTCCAGAGCAGATTATCTTGAAGTTCTGTTGAACCAAAGAGATGCACTGGATGCAAAAATGGAACTTATTGAAGCCAAGCAAAAACAGCTGAGTACAGTAGTAGATATCTATAAAAGTTTAGGTGGAGGCTGGAAATAAAAAACATCATAATTCAGTAAACAGTTAATGTTTGGGGCCAATTCTTTTTGGGATTGGCCCTTTTTGTGTTTTGATGTGATCATTTTATAGGTATTTTAACCATGTATTATCCAGAGTACATTGAAAATTTATGGCCTAAATGATAGATTCCGGTACTTTTATCTCTACTTTCAATCATTAAAATAAATAAGATTCAAAACCTAGTTTATAAAATCTTATTCTCTTGTAAATCAGTAGAAAAGAAGATGCGTTTTTTTAAGTTTTTTAAGTTTTTGGGTCTTCTTTTTTAAGTTTTCAACCCTCCGGAGGCCCCTTGTTTTGATATTATATCAGGATAATAACTAATTTAGCTTCAGCGTTAGAGCAGATGGTAAAACCCATAAGGGAAATAGAGCCATTTTAAAATAAGGGACACAGTTTACATTAACAACATATTAATCATTTTTTAATTCATTATCCGTAGCGATTATATCGCTTTCCAATTCTTTATTGGAATTAAGCTTTTTCAAGAAAAATGAAGGGGAAACCCCGAATTTTTCTTGAAATTTTTTTGAAAAGCTTTGCGAATTACTGAATCCTGCCTTACTTGCAATATCCTGTATAGAGTATCTTCTACTCTTTTTACTTCCCCGCCAAAGATTCATGACATAATTAAGCCTTAAATCATTGAGATAGGTTTTGAAATTTTGCTTTTTATAATGGTTGATAATTTTAGAAAGATAGGCGGTATTGGTTCCACACTGTAGTGAAAGGCTTTCCAGATTTACTTTTTTCTTTAAAAAGTCTTTATTCTTTTCAAACAGATCAAGTTCTTTAAGAACATTTTCTACAAGTTTTGGATTGATATCAATATCATCAATATCATCCAGGATATCCGGTTCTGTATCAGAATCGGAATCAATATCATAAGCGTCTATAAATTCTGCTGTCACAGGATCTTCGTCAAGAAGTTCTTCATCTAAATCTTCACTACTCTTGATACTGATAAATTCTTTGTACAGTTTCTGGTATTTATTCCTTTTCTTAATTCCTTTATAGATAATGGATATAAGGAAAATAATAAGTCCAATTCCGATGGCAATACTGATCTTATATATGATCTTGCCCTTTTTTATCTTGTTTTCTAATATTGTTTTGGTTTCGATTAGTTTTTTATTATCAAACTCTTTGTGCATGGTGGAAAACAGGAGTTTGTAATCCTTTTCGTATTTAGCATCAATTGATAATAGTTTCTTTACGTATTCCAGCTCTTTGTCCTTATCACCGGTTTTCTCATAATACTTGATCAACATTTCAAACGCAGAACGGAATTTCGGGTCTATTTTCCCCGTTTTATCGTAGGCATCATCAATCTGCTGTAAAAAAGTATACGCCTGCTTAGTATTACCCTGTTCCCAATAGCTGAGGGCAAGGTAAAGTTTATCCGTTAAATGCTGAAATTGGTCTGTGTATAGCTTTTCTGCAGAAGTTATTTTTCTGATGGCTTCACTATAATTCTTATTGTAATATTCATCAACTCCTTCTGCTGCCAGAAAATAAGGGTAATATCCTGATTGGTTGGTGTTTTTAATAAAATCCATTCCTTCTTTTACTAAGGCGCTGTTATTGTCTCTTTTCAGATACCAATTGGTTTCAATAAGAGCAAGCTGTCCATATGTAAAATATAAGTGGGATTCTTCAGTATTTATTGATTTGAGATTCTTTAAGGCAGGTTTTAAGAGATTGTAGGCTCCATCATAATCTCCCATATACAATTTAACCCTTGCCAGAAAGGTAATTGATTTGTTGATGGCCAGCTGATTATTGGTTTTTGAAAGCATACTATATGCATTGATATAGTTATCCAGCGCTTCAGGATAATTTTCTATGCTTTCACCATTCATCCCCAACCACATATAAGCTTCTCCAATCAGCTTATCGTCTTTCAGCTCTTTTGCGGTTATTAAAAGACTATCTAAGTAGTTCTTCTGATTTTTCGCTCCCATCAATGCCGCATTTTCATAGGCATCATAAAGTTTCTTAAATTCCTTATTTTTTTTAGAATTCTTTATTTGAAGTGAAATTTTTTTCCATTTTTCTTCGTCACTGAGCGAATCTTTCGCTTTTTCCATTTTTTGTCCTCTTATTAATGAAGAACAAAAAATGCTCAGTATTAAGCATAATTGAAAAAGTGGTAGAAAATATATTTTTTTCATTCTAGAAAATTACAAAAATCACAAAAAAAACTCTAACAAAAATAGTGATTAATCTTTTAAAAATACAAAAAAGTAAAACATTGATATTTAGTTACTTATAATAATTGTGTGGTTGATTTTTTTATGATTTAATATATTTTTTTTAAGAAATGACACTTGTTGATAATTAAATTTGTAGTTTCGGCTACTAGGATTACATAAATTGTATAAAAAAACTGTTATGACAAAAAGGATATTTCTACTAAGCATATTATACGCATGTGCTATTGCATTTTTAACTGTATCGTGCAGACAGGATGATGACCAAGACCTCCCTGCACCAACAGCAAAAATGAAGCCAACAAGTAATTCTGAAGAGTTACAGAGAAGCAGTCCTATGAATGCGTCAGATTCTTTAATTATGAAAAATAGTTGGGAAAATACCGAAGAGTCTGCTTATGACGGAGGACCAAAATCTCCACCAATTCCTCCAGTAAAAGTTCAGTAAGCTTAAAAAATAACTAATAACTATACGATGAATCACTTATTTCTACCCTTTCTTTTATTTGGGGTAATTTCTTCTTGTTTTCATATGCAGAGAATAGCAGAAGTAATTACTTATACAAATCGTTTATAACAGCCTTTAACATTCTTTTGAAAGACAAGATGGTTTACCCATACCTTGTTTATCTAACGTGAAAATTGCCAATCAGAATATACCCCTTAGACTAAGGGGGAATTGCTGAGCAAACTAACCAACAGATATACAATGTACAGCTGTTACCATCAGCATCAGCATAACCAACACAAACACTATAATAATTGCTCATTTTATAAATGAGGGGCGATTGCCATGTCCTTACTGATGGCATTTATTTTATTAATCTTAAATTTTTTTTATGAAAAAAAGAGTTAAACTAGTTTCAAACTTAGAGCACAAAAGCATTTTAAAAGAAACTATTCAATCTTCAGGTACAGAGAAGATGGATCTGTACAAAGCTGTTTTCGGAGGAAAGGGGATCACCAATCCTGGAACCGGAATTGGACTGGATAATTGCAATGTTGCCGTTGAAGGCGGTGGCGGATCTGCAGCGTACAGCAAGTATGATCCATTTTTAAGAGTATAAGTACTCTTTTTATTCTCCATTAGCTAAAAACCGGCTAATGGAGAGTTTCTCTTAAATAAAATTTATGGAAAATATTGTCTCATTTGTTTTAAAGGTTGCGAGTAGATGCAACCTCAATTGTTCTTACTGTTACATGTATAATCTGGGCGATAAAACCTATCTCTCCCAACCTAAATTCATGTCTATGGAAACAATTACAGTTTTTGCTCAAAAACTCCATACCTATTGCCAAGAAAAGAAGGCAAGATATGTTCAAATCGTATTTCATGGTGGGGAACCTATGTTGTGGGGTAAAGAAAATTATAAACAGGCCATTGAAATTTTTACAACCATTGTAAAAGATGTGGATTTTGGCTTTGCAATGCAGACAAACGGCGTAAGCCTTACCCATGATTGGTATAAACTGTTTAAAGAACTTAATATCCGGGTGGGAATCAGCATGGACGGTCCCAAAGAACACCATGACAGATACCGCGTATTTCATAATGGAAAAGGATCTTATGAAAAAGTAGTAAAGGCTATAGAGCTTGGAAAGCAATATGGCATGAGTAATATCCTGTCTGTTGTTAATCTGAATATTTCTCCTTCAGAATTTTATCAGGAAGTGAAAAATTTAGGAGTACCGAGTTTTAACCTGTTATTACCGGATGGGCACTATGATAATTTACCCGATAGTTTTGAAAAATTAAAAGTAAATACATTACATCATACTCCCTATGCTGATTGGCTTATTGAAATATTCGAGATATGGAAAACAGATAGTGACAGACCTATGATACGTTTTTTCCGGACGTTGATTGAACTGATCATGGGAGAGCAGACAGGCGATCAAATGGTGGGAAGGCTGACCAATGGTGTCGCTGTTTTGGAAACAAACGGAGCACTTGAAGTGTCGGATTCTATCCGGGCCTGCTATGAAGGAATTACTAGGAATGACCTGAATATTCATACCCATTCTATTGACGATCTGTATAATGATCCATTATTTGAGGTCTTTTTTCACAGTCATAATATGGTGAATGATACATGTCTGACCTGTCCGATATATGATATATGTGGCGGTGGGTTCCTGGGAAACCGTTATTCCAATGAGGAAGGTTTTGATAACCCTACCATTTACTGCCATGATATGATAAAACTGGTTTCTCATATTCAAAATGATATCGTCAACAGCCTTCCGGATGAGGTCTGTGCTTCTTTGGATGCTAGCGAGGCTCATTATGAAGAAATCGTAGAAGAGCTAAAAGAAATATCACTTATAAAAGCTCATGATGAAATAAAAAACAAATTAAAATCATTTAGTTTAGTATGTTAAGAAAAGGACTTCAATTATACAATAGCGGGATTGATAATATCGGACAGCAGATCTTAATCAATACCGGTACTGAATCGGCAGAGCATATTACAACTGTTGAATATTCCGGTAATGCTTTTATTCCCAAAAAAAGCTGGAGACCCCTTACCCGAAAAGAGCACAGCATTATCATGACCAATGATCATTTTAATCCACTGTCAAAATCGGTTTCTGTGGGAAGAATTCCCCAAAAAGTAATTAATCTTATTAAAAAGTTACAATTATCAGAATGTACAAGTCTGTTTGATATTGAACCTAAATTTCAGGAGAACGAAGAACTCGTTATGAAGATCAATAAAGAACTGGATGAGTTTTTGAAAAATAAATCTTCAGTTCAGCAGTATAAGTTCCATCGTATTGCCAAAGCCCAGCCTAACAGAGAAACGACAACTTTTCATTTTATAAATAAAGAATATATCCGATATACAGGTCTGCATATTGATGAGAGCCGGAAATTTACTCCTCATACGGCTTATAAGTCAGACAACAGGATATCTATTAATATCAGTAGCGAATCCCGTTATCTGTATTATATCAACCTGAGTTTAAGACAAATTTATAAACTATACCACAGAAGAAAAATAACCACAGAAAATATTGTAGAAAATTTCTTAAATGACTTTCCTGATTATCCTGTAATCAGATTAGAAATAAAACCTTATCAGTATTATATTGCTCCCACTGATAATTTTATCCATGACGGAAGCACTTTAGGAAATAAAGAATTTGATATCACCATCGTTTACACTGGAAAATTTGATAATTATTAACACTATGAAATTAAAAAGCGGAATAAAGATTTTTTGTACGGACAGGAAATTTGAGGAAACTGTAACAATTAATACCGGCAGTCATTCCAGTAAATACAGACAGCCTACCAAGGTTTCATTTGGAGAAGTAGATTTCGAGCCACAATATGAAGATGAAGCTTATCTTCCCAAAAGGGATTGGGGAAAAGTGGAGGGGCAGGTTGTATCCAGAATCCAGACGGCCCGCTTTCTAAAAGATTATAATACTGCTGCTATAGGGAGAATTCCTGAAGAATTGCAAAGTTTATGTAAGCAGCTTAATCTTCACGGAGCGACCAGTGAAAAGGAAGTTCTTGAATGCTTTTACAATAATAAAGAAATCGTAGAGCGACTGAATGAGGGATTAAATGATTTTTTACAAGACCTATCTGCAGATTATTCTTTTCACTGTATTGCAGCCGGTTACCCTAACTGTGAAACCACTTCGGTAGACAGAAGGAATCTGCGGGAAGGATATCAGCCGCATGAGATGAGGTTCATTGGACTTCACAAAGATTCTTCCGACCGGAAAATGACAATCGGATCATCTCATAGACATGGTAATCGTCTAACAATCAATCTTGGTCAGGAATCAAGATATTTTTTATTTATCAATCTGACCATGATCCAGATCTATAATATGCTGAAGAAAAAAACTGATGTAAAAAAAGAAAATATTACCAATAAGAATATCATTGAGTATTTTTTTAAATATTTCCCGGACTATCCGGTACTTAAAATAGAACAAAAACCCTATGATTTTTATATAGCTCCTACGGATAATTGTATTCATGACGGTTCTACATTAGATACAAAGACTTTAGATATTACCATGGTATTTCTAGGACACTTTACTATGTTATAAAAATTGGGTAGTGGGTTTTTAGATATGCCACATAATTGGTTTTCATTTCCTCTGATTTTCGATATCTGACTGGAATTATTGCTGCAGCAAAAAGACTTTCTTATATTTATAGAACCAAACCATCATACAAAATCAGTTGATCATGAAAAAAGCTCTTCTAATTGTTTTAGGTATTCTTGTTATCCTCGTTGCTGTCTTACTTATTAAAACGTATACTTATCCGTTTAAGAAAAATACAGCTGAAGCCGGAGAAGGATGGAAGCCTGTGAAAAATGATTCAGCCATAATGAGATTTTCCAACGGCATAAAAATTCCAACGGTATCCACCGGGAGTTTGGGAGAATTCAACTATACACCTTTTGATGAGTTTAAAGAATATCTGAAAAGATCATATCCATTGGTTTATCAGAATACAGAGAATTTCGAAGTAAATAAATATGGATTGGTATTCAGGCTGAAAGGAAGTAATCCTGCTCTTGAGCCTATCCTGTTTCTTTCCCATATGGACGTTGTACCTCCAGGAGATGCTGATATAAAAAACAAAGAAGAAAATATATTCCGTCCCGATGATAAAGTACTGCCTCCTGTTTCAAAAGTTGCTGAAGATTGGGATTATTCCCCTTTTGCAGGAGTGGTTGCCAATGGCAGGATTTATGGAAGAGGAGCAATAGACATGAAAGGTATGCTCTTCTCCCTGATGGAGTCTATGAACAATTTGATTAAAAGTAAACAAATTCCGCAACGTGATATTTACCTTGCTTTCGGTTTTGATGAAGAAGTAGGGGGACAAAAAGGAGCTATTCAGATTGCTGATTATTTTAAGAAAAAAGGATTGAAGTTTGATGCAGTATATGATGAAGGAGGGTTGATTATGCAGAAAGGAAGTGTAGCCGGAATAGATTCTGATGTTGCTGTAGTAGGATGTGCTGAAAAAGGATTTCTTTCTGCAAAAATAAAAGTAAAAGGACTCGGTGGGCATTCATCCATGCCTCCTATGGAAAGTGCTATTGGAAAAGCTGCTGTTATTATGCAGCGTCTGGAAGATGATCAGATGAAACCCGTGATTACCCCACTAATCAAAGAGTTTTTTGATAATATCGGTGGTGCTATGCCATTCTCCAGCAGACTTGCAATTGCCAACCAATGGCTTTTAAAACCTGTGCTGTTATCTCAGCTTACCAAAAATAATACAACCAATGCGTTGGTACGGACGACTACAGCTTTAACCATGATGAAAGGAAGTGATGGAACGAATGTCCTTTCTCCGGAAGTTGAATTTGTTGTTAATTTCAGGCTCCTTCCGGGAAATACGGTCAAAGATGTCAGAGAACATATTGCAAAACTTACACAGGGGTTCGATGTTGAGGTGGAAGAGATTGATAATACACGGGAAGCTTCAAAAATATCACCTACCAATACCAAAGCATACCAACTGATACAAGCCGGAATAAAGGAAATTCATCCGGGAGCTATTGTTACTCCTTATCTTACAATGGCAGGAACAGATGCAGCAAAATATGAAATTGTGAGCAAGAATGTATACCGGTTCATGCCAATCAAAATAAACAGTTCGGAGCAGCAAAGTATTCATAGTACCAACGAATATCTCAGCATAGAAAACTATCTGAAGATGATCCATTACTTTGAATATATGATGAAAAACTATGACAGGTAGCTACCCTGATGCAAATGGGTAACGTATTGCTATTTTATCTTTTTTATTTTACCGGGATTAACATATAAACTACCATTCTGACTACCATGAGTGTAAAGGTTCATGGTTTCAAAATCGAGTACAGCAGATATGCCCAATCCACTTTTTTCAATCCACGAGATGAAAATCTTAGTCTGATCTAATGGTGAATACACATATGTATCCGTTTCTTCAGTGGCACCGGGATAGTCCCCTTTAATTAATTTCCAGTGGACCATTGAATCTGATAGTAACGTGATATGATAAGTGTATTCTTTGTACTTCCATTCGTAAGTGCTGCCAATTAAATTCCGGATATTTACCATATTGTTGGTCTTGTTCGTTATTTCTTGCTTCTTTTCAGTTTTTGGTTTTTCTGTACAGGCATTTGAAACCAGAGAAGCCATCACTATTAAAAATAGGGTTAATAAATTCTTATTCATCAGATTTGTTTTAGTTGTTTTAGTTGTTTTTTCTTTTAGTAGACCTTACTCAAATATCTGAAAGTTTAATAAAACAAACAAATAAAAACTAATTTGCTTTAATGAGGAAGGAGTCTTTAATGGATTGATTATTCGTTGATTGCAAAAGTCTTTAGAAGGTTTTAAAGGTAAAACAGAGTAAATGATCCGATTTATTAATATGGTAGATAAAAAGGATTATTTTTTTTAAAACTTTTTTTAGAGAATATGGATTTCGGGCAAGGAACAATATAAAATACGTCAAGTTCTGTCGCATTCATCATATATATTTGTAAGACAAATTACAATATTATGATTTATACAGAAGATTTTTTCGCACAAAACAGTCCATATCCAAATGATGATTTGGTGCAGTTAGTTGATAATTTAACCAAGGAAAATGTTAATTACAAAAAAATTGCCGTTTGGATGGATGGTACTTCCATAAACTCGTCTAACGAAGCAAATTTAATTGATGGGAAAATTTATAGAAAGAAGGGAACCGAGTATTATGTGAATACGCTCATTTTATCAGGTTCAGAATTAAATGCCGGTCTTTTCGGGGTAAAGGCTGATGGGATTACAGATGATTCCGACGCATTACAAAAGGCTTTTGACTTTTGTGGGAAGAATGGCTGGAAGCTGAAGTTGCCTATTGGGGAAATTGTTATATCAAAGAATATAGTGTGTGCTATAACAACTAATGCCGTTACTGATGTCAATCGATTTCAATTAGTTGGTTCAGGAGTTAATTTAACATTTTTCCGTTCAATTGGAACGACAGGAGGATTGCATTTTATTTCAGATGGTCCTAAAGGTTCTAGTTATTTGACGATTTCTGGATTTACAATTACAAGACCAAATGTAACAAATGCTTCCGGTGGTGCTGGTGTGTATGTAAAGAATATTATGGAGCTTACCATAAAAGATGTCGAGGTATTTAAATTTAATATAGGAATGCAGATAATGGATACCTGTTCTTCTCTTTTTGAAAATGTAAAAACTCATTGGGGTGACAAAGGTTTCTATAGTGAAGAGGTGACTGTTACCCCTCCCAATTTACTAACATTTATTAATTGTCATTTTAATTCAAATGCTGTTAAAGGAGTAGAATTATATAGAATACATAATGTGAAGTTTGATGGATGTGGATTTGAGGGTAATGGTGGAAATGCCTTAGAGGCTTCATTTGCAACAGCTAATGGAAGGGTGGGATTAAACTTAATCAATAACTACTTTGAAGGAACTTCTAATGGTGTTGATGTTTATTATACTTTAAATAGCGGTGGAACAGCGAATTTCATTGGCAATACATTTAATAGATTAACAGCCAGTATTTATACTTCAGTTTTTGTTCTTTCGAATACTGCTGAAAAAAGTTACTTGAACTTTGTAGGAAATGGGTTTATGAATGGTGGCAAATTTATTCCCAACGGAGATAAGCCTGCTGTTTTAATAACCGGGAATACAGCCAATATTCATTATACAGATACTAATTATTATGAAACACCTTCAGATGAGCTCATCTGCCTTCCATAATATATAGTGTGAAGAATATTCAAAATATTTCTCAACTATAAGCCAGATCATTGATCTGGTTTTTTCTGTAAAAAAGATAAAAAGGTTCATTATTATGACATAGCTTTTGGAAAGAACTGGATGTTGGTCAGAGAATAAAAATAAAAACACGTCAAGTTTTGTCGCATTACGACAATAGCTTTGCTTTATCAAAATTACAGAGCTATGGAATTGCCATTTTACTTAAACTTTAAAGACTTTGAAAGTTATTATTACGACAACCTTGAAAAATGGTTTGAAGAATATCATAATACGAGTGAAACAGATTATCTGAAAGCTCTTGCAGCTTTATATAGTCCTTATCTGTATTACAATTTTGCAGAAGATAGAGTACAGGCAGATGCTTCTATTGAGGTTAAAGATTGTTTTTTTCCTTATCATGAAAAAATTGGACTCTCTTTTTGTACAAGCTGTGAAAATGGAAAATCATCTAAAAAAGGACTAAGCCATGTATTTGAATGGAAAACCGTTTCAATGATGGAGTATGCCCAGCATATTCTGGATAAAATCAACCGATATTGTTCAAAAAACAGCAATGCCCTGAATGGTGGTAAAAATATCCTGGATTATATCAATGAGCATGATATTGTAACCTCCAGAGAAGGAGTTGGATATTGTATCAACTACAACAAACATCAAATGGCTGTTCCTTTCCTGAAAGCTTATCTTCCTTACTATGGACAAACGGTCAATATGGCTGTATACCGGGATTTTATTTTCTCTCTTGTAGAAATAGCAGAATTTATCGATCAGAAGCTGAAAACAGTGCAGGCCTTTGAGCATACCATTTATGTACATTCAAAATCAGAAGCTAAATTTAAAGTACAGATGAGTAGGCAGTTCCTTACCCTATGCAATTAAATGAAACCAAATATTCATACTAATTATATTGTTGAAAAACCCTGGTTTTTCAAACAAAAATCCCAATCAGGAATGATCGGGATTTTTTATGATATCAAATAGATTAGTTCTTATGATAGGGGATATTCCAGATAATATCCGCTGCCAGATAATGAACACCCCCGTGATGAATACTTCTGCTATCTCTGATAAGGTCATTCATATAGCCTACATCTACAGTAAAAGGAGAGTGGGGAATCGTAAACATATAATAGGCTGCAATACGCATTTCACGATATCTAAAAGAAGTCCACTGTGGATCCGGTTCGTTAAGGTGGCTTATAGAAAACAGGGCTTCGGCACTTAATGCTAATTTCTGGTTATTTGTTGGTGATAGATTGTACGTCAGCTGACTTTTGATACGGGTTCTCAATTGGAAATCCTCTTCCACTTTGCTAAAATCAGCAGCGAAAAATTTTCTGAATTCCTGTCGGACCGTATTTTTTAATTTCCACTTTTTTCCAAGATCAAAAGTATAGGCATATCTTCCGTAGATCCTGAATTCCTGTTCCGTGCTTTCTTTTTCATAAGGGGCACTGCTTTCATATTGAGGTTGACGCCGATAGCTAAGAGCATAGCTGTATTGCTGATGTGGGGCAAAAGAATGGTAAACCTCATGGTTTACTACAAGAATAGCCTGTTTGGAAAGGAGGTTGTCATTGTTCGGACTGCTTTTACGGCCTATAGCAATATAGCTTAAAGCTTGCTTTTTTCCTAATGAGTCCAGCTGACGCTTTACTCCAAAAGCTGTCCATAATGCTGTATTGGCATCACCCAAACCTGGTGGACTGATCTGTGCTTTTAAGGTATTTCCTATAAAACCAATTAAAAATAGGGTTGCTAAAATTTTCTTTATACTACACATCATGGATCACTTCTTCAATATTAATGTTTAATGTCTGCGGGATCATAAGAATGAATGACTTACAAAAAGAGTATTTCTCATTACAAAGTTATAAGAGGCTACGCACTCATTGTTTACTTAAATTCTTTTAATACTATTTAAAAACATGACAAAACTAGCCGATGATTTAGGAAAAATTTAGGAATGCATAGAATTTGTAATACTTATGGAATCATAGTTCAGGGATAGCATTATTTATTTTATTTAGAATAAGTCAAATTAATATTGTGGGTGAGGTTTGTATTCTGTTATTTTGCATTTTCATTTATAATTATTTTAAATAAGGCTGGAAAAATGATAGGATGTAGTGAAAATGTACCTCTGCTAAAGGAAATAATCAATCCTGGAAAAACAAAAAACACCAATAAACTTTTAAAAACTAAAATGCCGCAATGGACCAAGCTCCTCTTCATCTTGGTTTTTTCTCTGATAAATCTGGTAAAAGTGTATGCACAAGATACTCAGGGTGGAATTGGTGGAAAAGTGAATATGATTGACGGGCAGCCTCTGAGAGCAATATCAGTTTCATTATTGGGTACGGATCATCAGACGTTGACAGATGATGAGGGAGCTTATCGTTTTGTGAATCTGAATACGGGCAGTTATACTGTAAAATTTCAAATTTTAGGAAGTAAAGAGATCCGTCTTCCGGTTGAGGTGAAAGCAGGTGAGACAACAACATTGGATTATCAGCTGACAAAAGAAAATATCCTTGCCATTCAGGAAGTGGTCATTATGAAAAATACCAATAGGTTTTCCAAAAAAGAAAGCGGATTTGTCGCCAGATTGCCCTTGAAAAACTTAGAAAATCCTCAGGTCTATAATACGGTTACTAAAGAATTGTTTCAGGAACAGGTGGCTGTAGATCTGGGAAGTATTTCTAAAAATGTACCTGGTGCAGGAGTACCTATGATTGCTAATCAGGGAAGAGTAACATTCCGTTCAAGGGGATTTGAAACAGAACCTAATGCGCGGAATGGTGTGGCTGGAGCCGCTTTCTCGGTAATTGATCCTGTAAATTTGGAACGTATAGAAGCTATTAAAGGTCCTTCAGCAACTTTATTTGGAAAAAGTGTTGCCAGTAGTTATGGAGGGGTATACAATCGCGTTACAAAAAAACCTTATAATGATTTTGGTGGTGAAATAGGGTACGTGGGTGGAAGCTGGAGCTATAACCGACTGACCGTGGACGTTAATACACCGGTCAATAAAGACAGAACCGCTCTTTTTCGTCTGAATGCTGCAGGAACTTTTGAGAAAAGTTTTCAGGATCTGGGATTCACTAATTCTTTGGCTATTGCCCCAAGCTTTTCTTACCAGATCAATGACCGTATGGCACTTCTTTTAGATGTAGAATTCAATCAGGCAAAAGGAACTTCCGTAGTACGTTTTAACCCTTATACTGGAAGTAATAAAACTCAGTCTATTGCAGATATGAAGTTTCCTTATTATAAAAATTTCTTAGGTGATGATCTTGCCTATGAAACACAGATGATGAATATTTTTGCCCAGCTGAATTATAAAGTTTCGGAAAACTGGACTTCACAAACGATACTATCAAGAGCCAGATCAACAATTAATGGATATATCTCTGCGATCAACGGAAAAACAGACTCTACGGCCAGTGCTCAGGTAATGGTAGGAACTACCTCTTTTATTGCAACAAATATTCAACAGAATTTCATCGGAGATTTTCATATAGGACGCTTTAGAAACAGAATGGTAGTAGGGCTGGATTATTATAATAATTCTAATCATTTTGACCGTTATCATACAAACACTAAAGTATTTAATTTTGTTCATCCTTCAGCAGACTTTAGAGTAAATCACAATACAATTGATGCTCTTACTGCAACTTCTGCTATGAGAAAGGAAAATAATGGTGATAATACTTATGCAGCCTATGTTTCGGATGTATTTAATATTACAGATCAGCTTATGGTAATGGCTAGTTTGAGGGTCGATCGGTTCCAGTTCAAAGGAGTATATGATATTACTACAGGGGAAATTAAAGGCGGGTTGAGTAATAGCGGAGCACAGTCAGGACCTTATGGACAGACTGCATTTTCACCAAAATTAGGAGTGGTTTATGAAGTTCTTAAAAATAAACTTTCATTATTTGGAAACTATATGAATGGCTTTAATAATGTTAGTGGAGTAGATATAAGCGGTAATACCTTCAGGCCGGAATATGCTAATCAACTGGAATTTGGGGTGAAAGGAGATGTTTTCAATCATAGGTTGGTAGGTACTTTGAGTTATTATAATATCCGTGTGGACAATATTTTAAGAACCAACCCTGATGATATTAATTACTCAATTCAGGATGGGACACAGCTTAGTAAAGGAATAGAAGCAGAGCTAACTGCTAACCCTTTCGATGGATTGAATATTGTTGCCGGTTATGCCTATAATGACAGTAAATATACCAATGCAAACCCTTCCGTTAATGGTTTAAGACCTGCGTTATCTGGTCCTGCGAATATGTTCAATTTCTGGATCAGTTATCGTATTTCCCAAGGTAAGCTGAAAGGCTTAGGAATTGGTGGTGGTGGAAATATGGGATCTTCTTCTTTTCAGACCAATACACAAACTGCCAAAGTGATTATTCCTTCTTATAAAATGTTTGATTTAGGGATTTTCTATGATCAACCTAAGTATAGAGTGGGATTGAAATTTGATAATATTACCAATGAAAAAGCCTGGTCTGTTCGTTTAACACCACAAGCTCCTGCACGTTTTCTTGGAAGTGTTTCCCTTAAATTCTAAAATGAAAGTTATACATAGAAAAGCCCTGATGAATGCATCAGGGCTTTTTATATTTTTTATCTAATTATTTTAGTCGATCCAAAGACAGTAGTTATTGCGATATCGTATTTTACCATATGCTTTGCCTTGAAAAGTTCCGGGTGTGTTATCAGACCAATCCTGTCGGATGACATAGAGCCCAGGCATAGTAGGCTTAAAAACCACCTGCTGACTTTCATTAACCAGAATGTTCTTCTCCCAGTTTTCAGGGTTAAATATTCGCAGAAGCGTTCCTTTCTCTGCCGGTTTCAAATTGCGATAAGGAAAAATAGTATAAATACCATTTTTCTCCTGAAGGATAATATCCATAAACTGAACAGGTATCATATTATTGGCAGAATGACTTCCCACATTATAAGCGCCACACATAAAATCAATAGGGCGTATATTTTCATGTGAATTTTTGGAGCGCATAAGAACAGGAAGCTGATCATTCATTCCTAATATTCGATAAGTTCCTTCCTTATCTGGAGTAAAGCTCCCTTCCCAATGATCTTCTTTAGGCTGTAATTCAATCTTTAATTTTTCCCCTTTATCATTAAGAATAAAAAAATTAAAATGCTGTATTTCCTTAAACTCTGGACCATTGGTACGGTGTCGCTCACTTAAATCATCAATAAAACCGTAGCATACCTGGATTTTGACAACTTCATTCACTTTTCCTGATCCATGTATTTCCATCCAGTAAGCACTTGCTTTTATAACCTGAGGAAATAGAAAAACCATTGAAAATAATAATAAAGAGATAGGTTTTTTCAAACTGTATATTTTGATTGGTAAATATTTTGTACCCATAAAATCAAGGAAGTTGTTAATAATTGAAGGACAAATTTAAAGAAAGAATGTAAAAAGGATGGATTAAAAAAACATCTTTTTATTCAATTCCCAGTCTCTCTTTGGTGCAATCAATGTAGATTATATTTTTTAAAAAGATTTTATTACCCAGCATTCCTGTCATGCCGGAAAACTTCATCAGCATATATTGGGTCTGGGAAAATCCTTCCACATAAGTGATTTCATGTAAAGGAATGTCTTTGTTTCCCAAACGGATACTATGGTTGCTTTCAGTAGTGTAAGTGGTTAAAATATGAGGTCTGGACTGTGCTTTTTCTATGATCACTTTGGAATGAGGTAATTTTAAATCCTGCCAGTTTTCTTTGTTAGTCAACAGTTCATAAGCACTTGTTCCCGAATCGAACAGGAATTTTTCCTCTTTCCCTTTTAAAGTTCCTCGGATAATAATTTTCCTCTTTTTGAATTTAAAATCGATGAGGTTCTTTTTAAATTCAGCTGGTTCATGGGCTATATTGAAAACAATAAAGTTCTTTTTAAAATTAATCATTGTTTTCCTGTTTTCAAGAATATCTGCTCCCAGTGTCCCGATTATTTTAATAGAATCTCTGGGGTCTGTTTTTCTTCCCGTATCTGAAATTTTAATTTGATCAGAAGAGATCTTTGATTTTCCAATATAGAACAAAGAGGTAGCTAATTTATTATGAACTGTAATTCCCTTCAGGTTCTTTATTGAATGGCTGTAAAATTCTGTATAGGCAGCCCCGGTATCAAACTGCAGATAATAAGTTATGGAGTCTTCAGGAAAATGTATGGGTAAAAGCAAAGCAGATTTGTGGTTGCCTGGCCATACGATCGGAATATTCCCGCTTTCGTTTTCGATGTTCAGGTAGTTCTTTTCCGGAGTGAATTTTTGATCAAAATAAATATAACCACCCAATAGTAATAGGGTGATCATCCCTAAAATAGACACTGCCGTTTTTTTGATAGTTCTCATGCTGTTTTTTGTGCAAGATTCGGAAATACAAATCTGTTTCTACACAAAAACAGGCCGACACTTGTACGACACTTGTACGACTTTTATTATAAAAAATTGGTTTTCAGTTTGATATGAATATCATGTTTTTTGTTTAAACTGATGCCATTACTGATGATGATCAATATTTTCACAGAAAGAAACAGCATGATGAGAATGATGAAAAGTGGAAACTTCCATGAGAAAAACTTTTGTATAAATGGGCTGATGATCAGCGAAGCTGAAAAAGCTGTTGCCAGTATAATTTGGATACATACCATACTTTTCCCCAGTTCTTTATTGTTTGAATCCTTTGTTTGGTAGGTTAGGATAAGAGGAAAGATGACACCGCCAAACGGAATGATCATACCTGATAAGATAGAGAGGTTAATTATTTTTGCCCTGTTGATATTCTCCTGTTCTTTGGCCTGATCAATAAGATGTTCGGGATGGGTATCCAATGCCTGAGCAATAGCTTTCAATGTGAAACCTTTTAGCATACCTCCGGCTTCTACTCTTTGAACCGTTCGCAGAGAAAGACCCGATTGTTCAGCAAGCTCATTTTGGGTCATATTTTTTGCTTCCCTCAAAATCTTGATCTGATTTTTCATGATTAATATAATGGCCGTTTTTTAGAATATTTTCAGTTGCTAAAGTAGCGAAAAAGGGATATAGGTAAGTAGCGAATGAATTGAAAAATGTTTTTTGTGGAAAACTTGTGGAAAACATGTTGATTGTTTGTGAACAACCTTCGCGTTTATCTCCTTAATTGTGATGGATAATGAAATAATACGCTGTATATCAGTTGTTTTGTTTGTAATATTTTTTTGAACGATAATAAAATATAAATTGCCCCAGTATTCTTTTTGCAGGTACAAAATGTATGATATAAACCTACATCTTGATGATTACAAAAAATACTGTGGCAATTGGGGAATATAAAATAGTTTATTAATTTCCTGTTTTGCACATAGCATCCCAGGTTGTCCAGAAATGCGCATTGATAGCACCAATAAGTGGATGAGTGCTGTCAGCAACAATACCCACCATGGAAGCACAGTTAGAATTGCATCCTATTTCATTGTAGCTTCCTGCCTGAGGAGGAATTTGTCGCCAGGTGCCTGTTGAACCACTTAATAGTTCTACTTTAATATCAAAGATCCCTGAAAGGTTAGGGGTTTGGATTTGTTTGGTAGGATTGTCACTGGAGATAGAATCGCTCCAATTTCCCTGTGAGAATGTTACTCGCCATGTAGTGATCATTACAGAGGTGTCGTTTTGAGGGGAAAGATAAACCCAGAACTGGGCACCGCCCCCAAGTTGAACCTGGCCGGATGAATTTGCGTTTACACTGGTTGTTGTCATGGTAATTTAAGTTTGGTTGGTTATTTCTATTTCAAAGTAACAAAGAAGAGAGCAGATGGTGTAGAGTACAAATAACCAATTGTAATTTTGAGTATAAATACCTATGCTTTAAGAATATATCAACCGTTGTTTTTATATATGGAAAGTATTTCGGGGTTTGATATATCCCACAAAAAATAAGCCCATGCTGTTTTAGCATGGGCTTATTTTAACTTGCAGAAAGGAAGGGATTCGAACCCTCGATACAGTTACCCGTATACTACCTTTCCAGGGTAGCTCCTTCAACCACTCGGACACCTTTCTTTTTGAGATTGCAAAAATAGAGTATTTTCTTGAATATCCAAATTATTATTGCAATTTAATCTGTAATTTCTCCACAAAGACTCCTTGTGAAGTGATCGGCAAAGCTTCCAGGGTAATTAGGGTTATCAATTAAGTGCATTGCCTTGGTAATGGCTGTTTCAGCTGTCATGTCCCTGCCGCTGATAGCACCTATTCTTGAGAAAATATTACTGTTCTCATACTTTCCAAAGGAGATACCCCCTGAAATACACTGGCTTACCACTACGATTTCTGTTCCATTATTTCTGATTTCCTGAAGGGCTTCCTGGGTTTTTTCACTGCTGAAAATAGTTCCGGAACCAAAAACCTGCAGAATAAGCACTTTCATTTTGGGGATTTCTCTGAAATGGCTCAAGTGCATTCCCGGGAAAATTCTCCAGAATAAAATATCTTCTGAAATATGTTCATCAACATGAAATTCTACTGCCGGATCACATCGGAAAAGGTTGTCTTTAATAATATTTAAATGTACTCCAGATTGTCCTAAAATAGGATAGTTTGGACTTGCATAGGCATCAAAATATTCTGCTGAATATTTCAGTGTTCTGTTTCCTCTTAACAATTTGTATTCAAAATAGACCGCCACTTCCTGGATAACAGCTTCATCATTTTCATATAGGCTGGCGTAATAGAGACTGGTCAAAAGATTTTCCTTAGCATCTGTTCTCAGATCACCAATAGGGAGCTGAGATCCCGTCATGATCACCGGTTTTCTTAATCCTTTTAGCATAAAGCTTAATGCAGATGCCGTATAAGACATGGTATCTGTTCCGTGCAGGATCAGGAAACCGTCAAAGTCATTATAGTTTTTAAGGATGTAATTGGCAATAATTTTCCATTCCTCGGGTCCCATATCTGAAGAGTCCAGCGGTTTGGCGAAAGGATGAACAAAAACCTCACATTCCATGAGCTTCATTTCAGGCATCTTTTCAAATATATTTCCAAAGTCAAAGGCGCGGAGGCTACCGGTTTCATAATCTTTTTCCATACCGATGGTTCCCCCGGTATAGATGAGCAGGACTTTTCGCTTCATGTACTATTTTTAATTAAGAATTTGAGGCAGGTTAAGGTTCATAGCCCAAAATTACGTTAATTTGCAAAGATTTGAAAATGGATGAAAGATTTAGCAGAAACTTTTGAGTATTTAAAACAATTTTTAACAGACGAAAGACTGTCCAAAATTGAACATTTCTCCCAGGAAAGTTCAGATTTTATACTTCCTGTGATGGATGACGTGTATCAGTTCAGAAATGCGGCAGCTATTATAAGGTCCGTAGAAGCCTGTGCTTTTCACAAAGTGATTGCGATGGAGGAGGAGAATGTTTTTAATCCTAACCTTACGGTAACCAAAGGCGCCGAAACCTGGGTAGAGGTTGAAAAAGTCCCAAAGAATATAGCTTCCTTACAAAATATCAAAGACAGAGGGTATAAAATACTGGCAGTATCCCTGGAAAAAAATGCAGTTATGCTTCCTGATTATGAAATTACGGAACCTATAGCACTTGTTTTTGGAACAGAATTGAAAGGTGTTTCTCAGGAAGTAATAGATTTTGCAGATGAAACACTGGCTATTCCTATGTATGGCCTTACCAAAAGTTTCAATGTTTCCGTAGCAGCAGGAATCTGTATGTATGAGCTGAAACAGAAACTGATGAGATCGGGAATTGATTATAAACTGAATGATCAAAAACGTCTGGAAATGAAACTTCGATGGGCTGTGAACTCTATAAAAAGCGGGAAAGAAATTCTGGCAAAGTACCGTAAAGATCATAATATGCAATAGCCTGATGAAAAAATATACCCAATACTTATTCTTTTTTTCACTTATTATGTCTTTGACCAGTCTTGCTATTAAAGAAAAAGGTTATAATGAAATATATCCTTTTGCAAGCTGGAAACTGTTTACTGTACCAAGTGGGGGAGAAGCTTCCGGAGAAAGATATAAACTCTATGGAATCAATCATGGTGATACCATAAGGATTTTAAATACTCCTGTTAAAAGCTATGAAGCCAATGATGAGGAATTTATTGTCAACACCTATGGCGGGAAGATTGACCACAATGAAGATAAAAAGGGAAATATGAAGAAGCTTTTGATTTTTGCCAAAGATACAAGACCTGAATTTCAGGAGTATCTTTTGTATAAAGAAACATACAGCCCCCGTGAGATAGGTGAAAAAAAGATGAAAATTGATAAAAAAATTATTACGAGACTTTAATGAACTACCCTCAGCTTACCGTATTTAATTATAAAACGGTTTATTACGTATTAAGAGTATTCAGTCTATATTGGCTGGCGGTTCAATTTCTGAAGTTTATTGAATTGGAAAATAGGCCAAAAGAAATTTATGATCCTGTTTTTGGGTTCGAAAAAATGATATTTCCTGAGTTTCCCGGGATATATATAGCTACCGGGCTTATTGTTGCCTGTGGGGCATTTATAATAGCTTCTGTTTTTAAACCCTCTTATGTGTTTAATATCATGATCTTTTTATTAATGGCCGTTATAAACCTTCCATTGTCCGCTAACTTTGGAGTTCATCATGACAATCATGTAATCATCCTGGTTTATTTTCTCAGTATTTTTTTACTGCCCAAAAATCTTGAAGATAAAGACTATAAACTGGTACAATATTTCTATCTGGGTGTTTTGATGACCTATACGCTTGCCGGGATGGGTAAGTTTTTAGGGACGGCTAAGAATATCATTAAGCATACCCCCAAACTTACATGGCTGGATAAAAATGCAGCAAAGCTGAATACTTATGATAATTATTGGGCAGCCGATATGGCAATCCCTGATTGGATGAAAGAAATATATGCCTATGAAAACTTTTGGGTAGTATTGACGGTGGTGGGAATTGGCCTTCAGTTCCTTTGCTTTTTAGGAGCCTTTAACAGGAAGTTGCTGACCTTTTTTATGCTGTTTCTTTATATATTCCATACCTACACAGCAAAGTTTGTACTGGCAGATTTTGAGAATACAAACTATTTACTTCTTGTCATTTTCTTCCCGTATCACATCTTACCCCCTCTTTTCAAAAGGGGTGAAGCTAAAGTACTCAACACTTAAATCATTTTATTATAATTCCAGGCGGCAACAAATACACCTGCAGTCTCTGTTCTCAGTCTTTGGTTACCCAGAGATACAGCTTTTATATTGTTTTCGGATAAATATCCGATTTCTCTTTCGGAAAAATCACCTTCAGGGCCTATCAGGAAAGTATAATTTTCAGATGACGGAATCTTGTTAAGGTCAACTCTTTCCAGGTTTTCGTGGCAGTGTGCTACAAAAGTATTTTGAGGATCAATGTTTTTCAGAAAATCAGATAGCTTGATAGAATCATTGATCACAGGAAAATGAAATCTTAGACTTTGTTTTGACGCGGCAATACTCTGTTTTCTGATTTTATCAATATTGATATTTTTACGTTCCGTTTTTTCTGTAATGATGATGCTGATCTCTGAAATCCCCATTTCTACAGCTTTTTCTACGAAAAATTCTATCCTGTCAATATTTTTTGTGGGAGCAATAGCAATATGAAGCTTGGGGTCGAAATCAGACAGGTTTTCTTTGATTTCCAATACCTCAATACCTGCTCTTTTACCTTCTATGATAAGTTTCCCAGAAGCTAAACGCCCTTTTCCATCAGTCACATGAATATCTTCACCCGCTCTCATGCGGAGAACTTTTACAATATGCTGTTGTTCCTCGTCGTTGATGATGACCTTCTGACCTTCTATTTCTCCGTAAAATAGTTTCATATATCCTGCGTTAAGAATGCAACTCCTGTTTTTATTGTAGTGTAAATGTCTGTATCACAGTCACGGTAAGTACAGATGAAAATTTCTTCTTTCCAACTGTTATTGATGAAAATTAAATTCAGGTATTCCTGTTTTCTTAAATTATTTTTAATAGATAAATAATCCCCTTCTTTCGGAGTGTAAGGAAAACTGAAAAGATTCTCTGCATTTATTTTTTCTATGATTTCCTCTTTTACATCCTGAATATATCCTTTTTCAGAACTCGATGGAAGGTAATCTAAAGAATTTCCCGGATCATCATTTTTCCCCGTAATAGTTTCTAATACCCAATAATATTTTGAGTTCTTTTTAGAATGGGTTCCGAGTACTTTTTCTTCTAAGAGTATTTTCATAAATCATATTTTGCTGTTGCTGAAGTTCTCAGGTCTGTAAATTCACCTTTGTCAAACTTCAATTTTGCTACCATAGCAATCATGGCTGCATTGTCTGTTGTATATTCAAATTTTGGAATGTAAATATTCCATCCCAATCTATCCTTATTGTCTTCCATTGCTTTTCGTAATGCAGAATTGGCAGAAACACCGCCTGCAATAGCAACTTCTTTGATGTTGAGGTCTTTAGCAGCTTTCTCAAGCTTATTCATTAGGATCTCAATGATAGATCTTTGTACCGAAGCACAAAGGTCGTTAAGATTTTCTTTAATGAAATCCGGGTTTTTTCGGACTTCTTTCTGGATAAAATATAATACTGATGTTTTAATACCACTGAAAGAATAATTGTATTCTTCTAGTTTGGGTTTATTAAATGTAAAAGCATGAGGATTTCCTTCTTTGGCAAGTCGGTCAATAATAGGACCGGCAGGATAATCCAGATCAAAAATCTTTCCTATTTTATCAAATGCTTCTCCTGCAGCATCATCAATTGTTTTTCCAATGATTTCCATTTCAAAATAATCTTTTACCAGTACAATCATGGTATGACCCCCACTTACGGTAAGACATAGAAAAGGAAAGGCTGGCGGCATAGGATTTGCATCCTCAATAAAATGGGCTAAAATGTGAGCTTGGAGGTGATTTACTTCTATTAAAGGGACATTGAGGCTCATTGCCAAAGATTTAGCAAATGATGTTCCTACAAGAAGTGATCCTAAAAGTCCGGGACCGCGTGTAAATCCTATAGCTGAGATTGCATTTTGTTGTATATTTGCTTTAGTAAAAGATTTTTCAACAACGGGGATAATATTTTGCTGATGAGCTCGTGAAGCTAATTCAGGAACTACACCACCATATTCTTTATGGATGGCCTGGCTTGCGGCAATGTTTGAAAGAATAGAATTCCCCTTGATGATAGCTGCTGAGGTGTCGTCGCAAGACGATTCAATACCTAAAATTATAGAGTCGCTCATAATAATGGCAAAGTTAGAGAATAATAACGAGAATGAGAATAAAAAATCTGTAGCTGAAAACCTAGGGGATCAGGTACAGAAAACTGTTGATAATGTTGAGGAAAAGGTTAGGGAAACAGTAAAAGAAGCCTCTGAACTTGCTTCAGACGCTATTCATCATCCTGTAGAAACAGCTGAAGAATTCGGTAAGCAGGCAATGAAAGACGTCACCAGCTATTCCTGGTGGGCAAAGCTTCTTTTGATTCTTTTCTGGCTGGGAATTGTTGTTGTGGGTGGAATCCTGATAACGATCAATCTTCCGGTCACCAAACAATGGGCGGCCAATCAGGCATTGAAGCTTGTTAACAATGACTTTAAATCCGGTTTTTCTACAGAAAGTGTAGATGTCAATTATTTCGGAAATGTAACTATCAAAGGATTAAAAGTAAAGGATTATAAGGGCCTGAATTTTATTACGGCACGTGAATTTCGAGCCGATTCAGACTGGATATCTCTTGCGGTAAATGCCATTTCAGGGAAAAGCAATTCTTTAAGCTTTAATTCTCTGACCCTCGTGAATGCCGATGTAAAAGTAATTACCTATAAAGGAGACAGTATTTCCAATTTTGTACGGTTTACAGAACTTTTTGATGATGGTAAGAAAAGAGATCCTAAAAAGAAACCTTTTGAGCTGAATTCAAGGATACAGATTATTGATTCTAAAGTTTCCATTGTGAATCAGAATTCTCCGGGAGAACAGGGGAAGTGGCTTACTGCTACAAAATTTAATTTAAAAGCACCGAATCTTAAAGTTAATGGTCCTAATGTATCTGCATTGATCAACAATATGTCATTTGTGACCTCAAGATGGGGGAAATCACATATTGTAGATACTTTTTCAACGGAACTTTCTTTAACCCACCAGTTTTTATCATTAAAAGATTTAACATTAAATACCGATCATACCTTACTTCAGGGGGATATCAAATTTAACCTTCATGATGGTTCATGGTCTGATTTTGCTGATAGAGTTCGATGGGATATGAATATTCAGCAGGGAAGTCAGGTAAGTGGATATGACATCAGCTATTTTGTAACCAACTGGGATAACAGTAAGCCATTCAATATTGCCGGAAAAATGACAGGCCCTTTGAATAAGTTTCATCTTGAAAACTTTCTGATCAGAAATCCTGATGTCAATATTGCAACCCAAACTATGAAAGTTGATAATCTGCTGAAAGGAAATTTTGCTATTGAAACCAAAAACCTTTCTGCTGATTTTACCTATAAGGATTTAAAAGCAATGATGCCTTCATTTATTTCTAAAAAAATGAAAAATTTTGCTGATGATTTTGGAAAACTGAAGTACAATGGAACAGCAAAAGTAACCCCGGAACAGGTTTATGTGGAAAACGGGAATTTACTGACAGGAATTGGGCAGGCTAAAATATCCAAATTATCACTTACAGCGTATAGCAGTACGATGCCGAAATATTCAGGGTATCTTGAGGTAAAAGATCTTAATACTTCTGTTATTACTAAGAATAAAACAGTGGGGCTGATTTCGGGTAAATTTGATCTTAACGGACAAAGCTTCGATGTTAATACCATGCGTCTGACTACTAAATCTCAGATTGCCAGTATTGAAATTATGGATAAGGTGATCAGTAACCTGTATCTTGACGGTTTATTGGATCATAAAAAATACAACGGACTTATTACGGTAAATGATGATCAGGCGAAGGCAACAATCAAGGGACTTATCGATTTCAGCACGTCTAAAGTTGCGATGGATGTCAATGCAGATGTAGGTTATCTGAATATGAATTATTTTACCAACAAACCGGGAAGCCAGATTGTAAGCGGGAAGGTAGATGGTAAAATGTCTATGTCTTCCATTAATGACCTTACCTTAGATGTAAACGCTAATGACCTTCAATTTGCTACTGCAACTCAAAAATATACAATCCCCAATGCCAAAATAAAAACATTTGTTGATGGAGGAGGGCGTGTCATTGATGTAGATGCTCCGGGAGCAGCCACAGGAAAAATCTCTGGAAGATACAGTCTTGCAGATCTTGCCGGAATGGTAGAAAACGGAGTAGGAAAAATATTGGTAGGTCCACCGCCAAGAAAGTTGTACCGTGGGCAGAATTTTGCCTTGAACTTTGATATACAGCAGGGATTGGTTAATTATTTTCTGCCGGATCTGAAACTTCCTCATGGGGCTAAAGTAGAAGGAGAATATGATGGCAATTCCAATAATTTAATTTTAAATCTGGATGCTTCTTCTTTGAAATACATTATGACAAAAGAAGATGAAATTACAGATGCAGATAAGGCTTTAGCGGCCTCAAATCCGGATTATAAGATTAATGACCGTAAAAATATCAGCAAAGACAGTGCTGTAGTGGATAGTGTTAAAGTTCGAATTAATACGGCAGACCTTAATCAGCAATTGTATGCCAAAATAAACAGAGTCATATATAATAAGAATGTCATTAAAGACTTTGAACTTAAAGGTAATAATGAAAACAGCAATACCCTGCATTTATCAACAGTATTTAAGCATGGCAGTCCGGAAGATGAGATTGAAGATAAACTCAAGGAATATGCTATCAACGTTGATCAGTCTACAGATGCTGCCGGAGACTATGTTTTCAGGTTTGAGCCTACTGAAGTTAAATTCAATGAAGTTACCTGGGCAATAGATACCAGTCCTGAGCTTAATCATTCCATTACCTATAGAAAGAAAACCGGCGACTTTGATATCAGAAACCTGAGGGTATATTCTGATAAAAGTGCCTTGTTTATTAAGGAAGCCCAGTTTAAATCGGCTAAAGATTTCTATGTAGATGCTGACATTAATGATTTTGCCATAGAGAAACTTCTGGATATGCAGTCCGGAGGGAATGGTATGGATATAAAAGGTCTTGCTAATGGAAGTGTAAAGATCAAAATGGATAAGAGCACACTCCAGCCTTTGGTAGATCTTAATATTGATGATATTAAAATGAATGGTAATGATATGGGGGATATCTCCATTTCTGCCACCAACGGTTTCTCACTGAATGTTTATGATATTGATGTAAAAGTAAATTCAGCAGGTGTACTTGGAAACAATAGTCTGAATCTGACGGGTACCGTTAATAATAATACTGCTTCGCCGATTATTGACCTGACAGCGGAAATGCGGGATTTTGATCTTTCATTTACCCAACAGTTTGTCCATACGGTTTTTGGAAATTTAAGAGGAAAGGCAACGGGAGATCTTAAAATTAACGGTAAGCTCAATAATCTTGATTATAGTGGGGATATTGCCTTAAAAGATTTTGGATTGAAATTATTGTTCACGGGAGTAGACTATTCATTTGATGATACTGTCATTCAGTTGACCCGGGGACTTGCGATCCTTAACAATATAGAGGTACATGATGGCAGATCGAATTCTAAAGGAAATATTTCCGGAGCGATTCAGTTTGAAACTCTTTCTTCAATGGGGGTCAACCTGGTAATGAGAGCAGACAATCTATTGGTACTGAACAGTACTCAGAAGGATTCTGACTTATTCTGGGGAAGAGTATATGGTCAGGGAGATCTCTATGTGGACGGACCTGTTTCTGGATTGAGTATTACAACCCCTAATATGAAGGCTCTTAACGGAAGTACCTTTACCTTTAATTCCGGCTCTACATCCAATGTGGAAGAGTTTAAAATGCTGAGGTTCCTGAAAGAAGGAAAAGACGGACTGATTACTTTGGAAGAAAAGAAAAAGACCGGGGCTAATATGAATATTGATTTTAACCTGGCTATAGATAAAGGAACCACCGTGAATGTACTTATTGGTGATGATGTAGGAAATATTACCGTAAAAGGAGCGGCTGACCCACTGAAGTTCCAGATGAACAGACAGGGGAATATAGCGATGAACGGGACATATAAAGTAGATAACGGAACTTTTGTTTCGAAAGCTATTCTTAATAAAACGTTCCAGATCGAAAAGAACAGCAGTATCAGATGGGATGGTGATGCTATGAAGCCTACCCTTGATATTACAGCCAATTACATGAGGATGGTTTCCAATGCCGGAGAGTATCTCAGTCTTGGAAAACTTCAGCCTATCAGTATTTTATTACAGGCTAACATCAGCAGGTCTCTGATAGATCCTAAAGTAGATCTTGATGTGACGGCCATGGATGTTTCCAGCCAGGTAAGGGAAACATTAGCCGCGAAAATGAGCCAGGAAGGGGAGAAGGTTCTTCAGTTTGGTTCAGTATTGCTATTGAGTACCTTTAATGTATCCAATACCGGTGGTGTGGAAGTTAATGTTGGAAACGTAGCGGAATCATCCGGATATAATATGCTTCTTAAACAGCTGGGATCTGTTCTGAATACCATGAGTAACGAATTCCAGATTGACCTGAATTATGTAAAAGGGGATCAGAATGCCAATATCGGAGATAGAGCCAATGCAGGAGTAAGTGTAGCTCTTTCACCAAGGGTAAATGTGAAAACAGGATTGGGTATTCCGTTAACAAAAACTGAGGGAACACAGACGAATTATCTCTCCGGAGAGGGATCTATAGAGTACGATCTTTCTAAAAAGAATGACGGTACGCTGGTCCTGAGAGGGTATTCAAAACCTACCAACATTGGTATGGTAAGTACCAACGGTTCTGCTAATCAAGCCTATGGAATGGGAGTTGTATGGAGTAAAAGCTTTAATTCTTTGTTTAAAAAGAAGAAAAAAGATAAAAAACCTTCTGAGGCTAAAAGTGAAATAAAAACAGATTCTATAAAATCAGCAGGGAAATAATCTGAATATTTTAATGATTTTTATCATCCGTGTTAATTATTGTTAATGTTTGATATAATTTTTTTAGTTAAATTATTTTTTATAAATTTGCAAAAAATACATAGATTTTTTAAAGAAATTGTAATTTAACTAATATGAACTATCAACTGGACGAAATAGACAAGAAGATTCTTGATTTCTTAGTAGAAAACACAAGAATGCCTTTTACAGAAATTGCAAAGCAGATGGATGTTTCTGCTGGAACAATTCACGTAAGAGTGAAAAAGATGGAAGATGCAGGTATTATTTTGGGATCATCTCTTAATATTGATTATGGTAAACTAGATTATCATTTCACTGCTTTCATCGGGATACTTTTGACAAAATCAAACCGTACTCAGGAAGTACTGAAAGAATTGTCAATAATTCCTAACGTAATTGAAGCTAGCGTTATTTCAGGAAAATATAATATTTTCTGTAAAGTAAGAGCTAAGAACACCGAAGATGCAAAAAGAATTATCTACCAGATAGATGATATTCAGGATGTAATGAGAACAGAAAGTATGATCTCTATGGAAGAGTACTTGAGTGACAAAAACAGACTGATCAACGCGATCTCAATCTAATTCAAATTTTAAACGAATTATTATAAAAGAACTTATGAAATCTCTCATAAGTTCTTTATTTTTGTACTATGGAAGAATACAGCTATTTTGATGAAGATCCGAAGAAGGGATGGGGATTTGTACTGGCATTTGCTGCCCTGATGTTATTTACGATTATGGGACTTGGAATTGATGTGGATGAATACTTACAGCATGAATACCTTGAAATTCCAAGATGGTACTTTTACGTTATCTTTTCCATTGATCTGTTTATGATGATCGGATTGGTATTGATGTTCTTCTACAGAAAAGTGGGGATCTTTATGTTCCCGGCACTGCTGGTGCTGCATTTCTTTATGCACAATTATTACCTGTCTACTTTCTTATATACCGATGTTACCAATCTTTTCCTTTTTACAGGATTTGGAATGCTGGCTATTATCCCGAAATGGAAATTTTTCAGATAACAGATACTTTGTATTGGGTGAGAGTGGAAGAGGTTTTTTACAGCGCTCTATACTGTTGAATGGCCTTTGATTTTAATGGGTTTTGGGTCCATTCTTCCCATTCTCCGGAATAAGGGTTATACCCACACTTCAAAGGTTTTGATATATCCAGTCCATCTTTGTTTATATGAGTCAGCTCTGTATACGCTCTACAGTCTGTACAGATATTCCTGAACTCACAATCTTTGCAGGTTTCTATATGATCTTTGGTGAGATTCCAGTATTTTTTAAATCCTGGCTGCTTTAAAACTTCTTCAAGGCTGTTGTGGTTAATATTACCATAGATTTCCGGCATTAAAGGACAGTTTTTAATATTACCGTTGATATCAATTCCGATTTTTTTGTGTAAACATGAATTATGATTGATAGCTTCAAGAACTTTTGGAAGATTGGTATTGAAATATTTTAGATCTACTTTTCCGCAGGAAGATATCTTTACATCCTGTTGTATGAAATTGACGGTAAATCTAAGCCTATTGTTTACTTTAAAAGATGAAGAGGCGGAATTGTAGAATACAAGGTTGTGAATTCTGGAAACCTTTTCACTCAGTTCTTCAAGATAATGATGATCGAGCTGGTGATGATGTGATGAGAAAATCTCAATATTCTCTAAAGAGGTGTTTGTAAACAACTGGTCAATCTTCAGAAGCTCATCAAAAGAAAATTGACTTGTAGAGAAAATAACAAGATGTCTGATTCCCAGATTTTCGATCGAATGTTTTACTTGATGCAGAATATCTACATTCCCGAGCTCTATAAAAATATTAGAAACTGTACTGTACTCGTTGTATTCATAAGATAATGGAGAAAAATTATGATCCCAGTCGTTTTCAGTGATGAAGCCATATTCTTTTTCAAGCAGTAGATCTACATATTCATGTACAATCTCTCTGGACTCCTGATCATAATTTCTGAGGATATGGTCAATAGGATGGGCTTTAAGTTCTTGTATAAGCTCATACAGCTCCAGCGGATACAGTTCTGACGTGTTTCTTTGTAAATCCGACACCAGGATTCTTCTTGCCCCTTTTGTGATAAAAATAGTGCTGAATAGATTGAAGTATTTCATGTTAGTCGTATGAGGAATTTATTGGATTTCAGTTTTACATCGTAGTATATGACTTTTCTCTCTTTTTATTTTTTACAACTTTCACATATTTATAGATAAGAAAGAGAAGGTATTTTTCTTTTGTTTTAATTCAAAGCACTTCTGCTTCTTCGTGAATACTATGAAGCTTTTATCCATCCTGAACCACCACTTTATGACCTCGGTTGTGGTAATCTCTTTATTTTGAGAAATAATCAGAATCATTTTTCCGTTTTATTATAATCTTTAATAATAGCATTTCCGTGTTTCATACTTGGCAATCCTATGCTTTTTCGGTTACGATTGATAGCTGCAGAATCTTTTACAGGATTTTGTCCTACATATATGTAATAAGGAGTATCTTTTTTAAGGACATACAGATAATATCGGTCTATCATAGCAGCATAATCCCGGGGAGGGCATTCACCTGATTTTACATATTCTAATATTTTGGTTTTGAAATATTGGTGATATTCGCCATAATTAGCTATATGAAGCAACAACGAACCTGAAGGTATTAAAAAATCACCATTCCATAAACCTATTTTCTGTAGACTGGGAAATCCCTCATTCTCAAACATCCACTTCAGCATTTCAGCATTTTTTTTGTCATTTTTGAACAAATCTTCATAGTTTGAATCTTTACGACTACCCTGATCACGCTTAAATGCAACGGTGAATGAATCTATCATTTTTTTATTAAGGCCTTTCTCCCATTGTGAAATTTCTTTTTCCATTTCCCGCCTGTCTATGCCATAGTTTTGATAGAGTTGAATAAAGCTTGCATCTTTATTTTTATATTTCCAATTAGGAGCAACCAAAGGGATTAGTTTATAGAGGCTTTTTTTTCCACCAAAGTTTTTATGTTGCTGATCGGCAAGCCTGATGTAGGTTTCATATTCCTGAATACGGTCCTGGTTTTTTGGGGAATATTTTTTGAATAGCTTTTTATATTGTCTGATAACTGTTAAAGTATCCTTCTGGAAACGGTAAATGCTGTCTATGTCATTCACCTTGTTATAATAGGTGATATAATTTAAATTTCTGTTCTTGCATGCAGAAAGAATTAAAAAAATAATAATTAAGATACATGAAGAATAGCTCTTAATATATTTTACCATAGATTATACAGATTAATGTTTAGGGTTGAATACAAATGAAATTGAGCACTTTTTTTCAGCTCGCAATATTGAATTTAAAAATAATTTAAAATATTCTATAATATTCTATAATATTCTATAATAACCGGGTAAGAGACTTTATGGGCATTTCCCTCAAAAGATAATCTGTTTGGAACTTCTCACATGGTACATAATTTCCGGTACTATTATTTTTGTTATTTTTTTTAGTTCTAAGCTCTTCAATATATTTGAAGGTAAGAGGTAATTTATTTTTTTCTTTTTTAAATAACTTTTTCATAAATATTGTGCTATTTCTTTTTCCAATGAATAGTTACAAGCAGTTGATAAGCCCAAAAATTGGCCTAGAGGATTAACCTCTAAAAAGTAGAATGTATTCCCACTTTTTATAAAATCTATAGACCCGCAGTTCAAGTCCAATAACTCCATAAGCTGATGTGTTTTTTGTTCAATACTTTCAGGTAGCTGATAGGGTACTTTTCTGTTGGGTTTTTTATAATTATATTTTCTAAAATCGGTTTTGGTCTGTTCATCGCTTTGAGAAATAATAGCTGTAGACCACGTTTTACCACTTAAATAAAAGCTCCTGATTTCAAAATCTTTCTCAATTTTTTCTTGAAAAAAAGTAATAAAAAAATTTTCTTTTTCTTTTTCCTCTATTATTGAAGTGTATATAATAGCATCTGAATACTTATTGATAGAATCTAATATAACATTTTCTGTAATCGCTTTTGTAATCGTTGTATTGACAACTACTTCATCGGTGTTTTCTGCTAAAAAGTACTTTGGAACGTTTAATCCTGCTTTTTGAGCTTGTTCTAATACGAACAGCTTATTCACATGACTATTAGTTTGTTTGTTGATCGTTTTTTTTGATTCTAACGTTTTTATTACATAATCTTCCAGCCAATGTTGAGTTTCATCCATATGAATATTAATAGAATCATTATCGTAAGATAGACGCTTGAATTTTAATCTCCCTCTTCTGTACCATGTACTGGTGATTTCATCCAGGAAAAACTGATGTCTTTCACTTACCATATAAATTCTTTTTTTATCTGTTTTAATCTCAAAAAACTCATCTTCGTGCACACGAATAAATGGCTTTCTCATTGCTGAAAGATATTTGATGACTTGTGTTGTCGTAGTATCTCCGTTATTCGATATAATGAGTATCATTTTCTTTCAGTTTTTTAAAATAATCCTGTCTTATCTTAGCACTGTGTTTCATGCTCGGTATTCCCAGGGTTTTCCGATTGCGGTCTGTCTGTATACTATCTTTCACAAGAATCATATTAAAACCATATAATGTGGTATTGTTGTGAGATCCCATATCCGTATCCACCATTCTCGCATAATCACGGGGTGAGCAGTCTCCTGATTTAACAAATTCCAGTAACTTTTCGCTTATATAAGGATAATGTTTTTTAGATTCAACCATATGGGTTATAAAGGTTGGCATAGGGAACCATCCTATTTTTTTTGATGTAGGGAATCCATTATTTTTAAATGTCCAGATAAGAAGCTTTGCATTTTTTTCTACGTTTTTCCTGACCAGTGCAGTATCATCAGGTCTTCCCTGTTGATCCCGAATCAAAGCAATTCTGAAAGAATCAACCAATTTTTTATCCAGTCCTTGTTTCCATTCTGTTATTTTTTGTTGTACTTCCGTACTATTTATTCCATATTTCTTAAAAAGTGGAAGGTATTTCTTGTATTCATGATTATATGGAGCTACTAAAGTTATTAGTTGATATAAGCTTTTCTTTCCTCCGAAATCTTCATTGTATTTGTCTGCTAGAGCTATATAAGTGGCATATTCTTCAATACGATCTTGATTTTTGGGAGTATATTCCTTGAAAAGTTTTCGGTATTCTTTAATAGCCAACTTAGGATTATTGGTAAACCTATAGATGCTGTCAATTTCGTTGACCTTATTATAATAGATAATATAATTTTTCCTGCACGATGAAAGAGATAGCAAAACAATAAAAAGAATACTGTAGCTAATTGCACTTTGTTTTTTCATAACTTAATTAATTAATAAAGAGGGGAGCTCACCCTCCTTATTTCTTATTAGCAAACAATTACTCTGCCTTGATATGGTCCTCCGTTATATGCATAATGGTCTGACTCATAACATCCTGACGGTGCCACATTAGATTCAATTGTGTACTGTTGAAGACTACCGTTAATAAATTTTAAATCATTTCTTTTTATTCTTTTGTTTTCCAGTGAAGAAAAGTTTTTCTTCATTCCTTTAAGCTTTTTCATTTTTTTGAATTTTTTAAGTTAATGTATTGTCTGTCATATAATCCCTGACATGGGTTAGATTATTCCCATATTAACTTTGTACTGTACACATACAATTAAATATGCAGAACATATCCATCAACGTTGATTTTTCAAAGCTAAATATAAATACATCACATGATAGGGATATGATTTGCAATTATTTTGCAATTTTAATAGGAAAATGTGCATATTTAAAAGGTGAAGGAAGTACGTGTTTTTAAATGAATTTCAAAGCTTAAAGAAAATATAAAAGGTATTGAAATAATAAGGCAATAAGTATTCATATAATGTTTTAAACTTTGAAAAAATTTCAATTGTACACAATAATGCAAGGCTACTGATAAGTTGTTTTTGGAAATATTTTTGTGTTATATATTCGTCATTTAGATAGTCTTTCTGAAGCATTAAATCTTATTAGTCTTGTTAATTTTAAACTCCTCCAAAGATTCGGATCCATTAACATCAGGGTTTGAAATGATGAATAAAGTAGCTATAATCCTGAAAACAGACATAGCTTTATGAAAATTAGTATGCTGGTTTAGTAGGATAAGGGTACTTTTATCGGCTCTTTAAAAAAGAAGTATGGATTTCGAAATTTTAAAACAACAGATAGAAAAAGCGGCGAAGAAAGCTTTTTTGGAAATGTATGCCCAGCATGGTGCGGAGAAGATTTATAGTTTTGCATTATACAGTGATGAAGGAGCTATGACCGTATGTCCTGCTACAAATACCTTTACGATGCTTGAAAATGCAGATGAAGATGATGCGTTGTATTATAAATATGAACCCGCTGAATGGACATATGAGATGGATGGGGCAGAGGAAGAATTCAATGATATCTGTACTCAGTTGAGAACAGAACTTGATAAGCATGATGAAGATGATAAATGGTTTGAAGGATTTCAAAGCAAATTATATTCAAGCTGTATTGAAGTGTTGGAAAAACTTAAAAATGAGAATTTCTTTAGCCAGATTACGGGTGAAGATATATTTCTGATTTTTACAGTTTCAGAATATGAATTTGAAACGGAAGATTTGAAAAATATCATTACGAGGCTCAACGATAATGAATATAAAAATGAATACCTGACCTGGATGAATACATGGGGGAGCTGATCCCCAATATAGAGTAAGAAAACACCTTAGATTATAAAAATATGAAACTGAATAAAATAATTGTTTCAGATACCTCTTTCAATAGCAACGAACCTTATGACGTGATTAGTTCTAATATTTCCGTTATCAATCTGCTGAATGAAGAAGGTATGGAACAAGATCATATGCATGAAGATTCAATAACCAGCTACTTTATTGATTACTATCTGTCCCAATATAAAAATGGGAATTTTTCCCAGTTTGTCTGGAATTCGGGATGGTCGTCTGAACTTAACGGAATTATAAAAGATGGGCTTAAAAAAATAGGGGCTCACAAAAATCTGGATTTATTTCTTGAGCAGTGTTTCAAGGTAGAAAATTTAGAAGAAGGAGAACTTCAGAAGTTTTTAGAAAGCGAGTATTTCGGTCCCAATAAAACAAGAGACAAACTTAAAAACGATTCATTCTACAGTCTGGAGGAGGATATCGTAGATTTAAATGCTCAATGGCTTAAAAATCACCCTGATCTCGAGGTGTTAAGCATTGAAAATATGTTTGGGAAGCTGGAAAAGCTGATTGGACGGGAAATAGACAGGGAAAATTAATCCAAATCAAATAAAGAACAGAAAATATTAATTATGAATACACTAAAATATTACAAAAAAGAAGGAAACCAGTACACTTTTAAAAACCAGCCGGTGTTTGTTTTTATAGTGGCTATCTTTTTTATTGCCACTGCCATATTGTTTTACAGAATAGATGTAAAATGGTTATCCTATGTGATGATAGCCGTTGTTGTACTTATTGCGATCAATTTCTTTACAAAGAAGTTTATCATTGATATGGACCGGCAGACCATTACAGGAAAGCACACCGTTTTTAGTCCCGCAAAAACATATCACCTAAAAGATTTCACGAATTTTGAAGTTCTGGCGACGAAATATATGGGGTTTATTACCACCAATGTGCTTCTTACCATCCATTTTCATGCAGAGGGAAAAGATAAAAAATTAGTTTTAGGGCAAGCCGTTTCCCATAAAGGAATACAGAAAATGATCAATGAAACGGAAGATATTATGAACAGCAATACTTTGAATGATGAACGTAGTAGATCGGTATAGGTTCAGGGAAGACGGAAATGAAATCCGTATAATGCCCCAATACAGCTTTATCCGTTTTTTGGTGTGGTGGCTTGTAGTTGGGATTATGGCACTTCCCGTTATTTATTTTTACAGAACCCAGATGTCTTTGAATACCTTTCAAATCGCTGTGGGATTATGGGGTGTTTATATGATCTACTTTCTGTTTGATCTTATTTTCAGAATTCCGGTAACCTATATTTTTGACAAATCTCAGAAATGCATTTACAAAAAACTGTATTTCTCCAGAAAGATCATGAACTTTGATGAAATGACCTATTTTATTCATGAAGAATGGGGTACTTATTATTTCTCAATTGGAAAAAAAAGAAATCAGTTTGTGAAAAATTACAGAATCAGTAATTATTTTTCAGGTTCTAAGGCTTCAAACAGGAGGGAAGATGATTATATAGAAAAAGTATTATGCCCGGTACTGCAGGCAGTGGGAATTCCGATGAATACCGCGGGAGGACGGTAATATTCCGGATCTCATCCTTATCATGATTCAATAAGTAATGATTACCAAATACAAAAAACCCGGCTGTTTCGAAGAAACAGCCGGGTTTTTATAATAATGTTATAGCGTATCTTAGTTCGCTAAAATTCTTTTTACAGCTTCTTTTACAGCTTCAGCATCAATTTTATACTTCTTCATCAGCTCAGCAGGCGTTGCAGATTCTCCAAAAGTATCATTTACTGCTACAAATTCCTGTCTTGTAGGTCTTTTTCTTGCAAGCATTCCTGCAACAGACTCTCCTAAACCACCAAGGTAGTTATGCTCTTCAGCAGTAACGATCTTTCCTGTTTTTTCAACAGATTTTAAGATGATCTCTTCGTCTAAAGGTTTAATGGTGTGGATATTGATCACTTCACAAGAAATACCTTCTTTTTCAAGCTCTTCAGCCGCTACAAGAGATTCCCATACAAGGTGCCCTGTTGCAACAATTGTTACGTCAGTACCTTCCTGTAGCATAATCCCTTTTCCAATTTCGAAAGGCATATCTTCAGGAATAAATACAGGAACTACCGGTCTTCCGAATCTTAAATATACAGGACCTTCAAAATCAGCAATTGCCAATGTAGCAGCTTTAGTCTGATTGTAGTCACAAGTATTGATAACCGTCATTCCAGGAAGCATTTTCATCATTCCGATATCTTCCAAAACCTGGTGAGTAGCTCCATCTTCCCCTAAAGTAAGACCTGCGTGAGATGCACAGATTTTCACATTTTTTCCAGAATAAGCGATAGACTGACGGATCTGGTCATATACTCTTGAAGTAGAGAAGTTAGCGAAAGTTCCTGTAAAAGGAATTTTTCCTGTAATGCTAAGTCCTGCAGCAATACCCATCATATTAGCTTCTGCAATCCCTATCTGGAAGAATCTTTCAGGTGCTTTTTCAATGAATTTCTCCATTTTTAAAGAACCGATAAGGTCTGCACAAAGTGCTACTACATTAGGGTTTTTGTCAGCCAGCTCTGCTAATCCAGCTCCAAATCCTGAACGTGTATCTTTTTTTTCTGTATATGTATATTTCATTTTTATTTTTTTAATCGAGATGTTAAGATATTAGTAATCTGCCGGAGCTTCTAAATACAACTGCTTGAATGCTGCATCCAACTGCTCATCATTAGGAGCTTTTCCATGCCAAGCGTGGCTTCCCATCATATAATCTACACCATAACCCATTTCAGTATGAAGGATGATTACTACAGGTTTTCCTTTTCCTGTTTCAGTTTTTGCTTTCTCAAGAATAGCAATCACGGCTTCAAGATCGTTTCCGTTTTTCTCCTCAAGTACAGTCCATCCGAATGCTTCAAGTTTAGCATGAAGATTTCCTAAGCTCAATACATCATCTGTATCTCCGTCAATCTGACGTCCGTTGTAGTCAATAGTAGAGATAATGTTGTCTACTTTTTTAGCAGCAGCATACATTAAAGCTTCCCAGATCTGACCCTCCTGAAGTTCACCATCTCCGTGAAGTGTGTAAACAAGAGATTGATCTCCGTCTAATTTTTTACCCTGTGCTACACCAAGTGCTACAGAAAGCCCCTGTCCAAGAGAACCTGAAGCGATTCTGATTCCAGGAAGTCCCTCGTGAGTAGTTGGGTGCCCTTGTAATCTTGAATCCAGTTTTCTGAAAGTCTTCAGTTCTTCCACCGGAAAGAAATCAAATCTTGCCAAAGTAGAGTAGAAAACAGGTGAAATATGCCCGTTTGATAGATAAAAATGATCTTCATTTTTCCCTTCCATCGTAAAAGGAAGATGATAGTTCATCACCTTTCCGTAAAGTGCTGTGAAGTATTCTGTACAACCTAAACTTCCGCCCGGGTGGCCTGAATTAACAGCATGAACCATTCTTAAAATGTCTCTTCTGATCTGTGTAGTAAGAGATTTTAACTCTTCAATACTTTTACTCATTATATCTGATTTATTTGCACGCGAATTTACAATTTTTTACCGGCTTATGGAAATGTAAAAATCCGGATATGAAAATCCGGATTTTGACTTATGTGTATATTTTCCCTGCTTTTAACAGCCCTCGTTGAGGTAAACAGAAATTTCAGTAACAATATTATTAACAAATTTAAAATTCAACTGTGTTCCTGCATCGCTGTCTTCCAGGGTGAAATAACCGGTATCCTTTATCGGTTTTCCATTTTGATCCCAATCCGGGCGTACGCTAAAGTTGGAATAATTTCTATAAGCATTGATAAGGTCATCTCTGGTACTTCCCACTCCAATTCCACTTTTAGTTTTAAACTTTTTACTGGAGGTAGTCATATAAGTAACGGAAGGAACGCTTGGATTAGCCTCATTAATGTAATTATCGAAAATGTCAATTTGGATTGTTTCGCCGCTGTATTTTACAATGTTTTTTTTATCTCCGTCTGAAGTCTTCAGTTTGGTACCGGAAATTTTTTCAGCTTCAGCTTTTGGCATGAAAACCTTATATGGGCCAATTCTTAAAGTAGAAACTTCAAAATTATCCTGAGCATTCACAAAGCCTAGGGTTAATATGAAGACGAAAATTGAAATAATTTTTTTCATAGTTTTTAATTTTGTTTTTTATGGGGTTATACTTGTTATCTGCTGCAAAGATATCTAAAATAGACAATTCTGAGAAGCTTACGATCATTAATTCTGTCAGGAATAGGTAAGCATTCTTCTCCTTAATATGGAAAATAGAAAATTTTCACGATCAAAAAGTAAATGGATGATTATTTTGCAGCAATGTCATATTTGTTTATCTTTTTTTATAAACTTCCATTGATTTTCTGTTTTTTTAATATAATGTTTGTTGTTATTTTATTGTTTTGATAATTATTTGTAATTTGGAGTGTTATTTTAAACCACAAACTTATAAATATGAAAATTAAACAATTCCTTTATCTGGGGGTCTTCATTCTATCCATTTCCCTTGGAAAAGCACAGGACTTTTTTACCGGGATCAATGAAAGGTCCATTAAAGCAGAGCCTGAAAAAAGAACCGTACAGCCCGAGAAGTTTCTTACCTATAAACTGGATGTGGCTGGAATGAAAAGTTATTTCAATTCAGTTCCGGAACTGAGAGATAATGATGTTAAAGATAAAGCCCCTATTATTGTCTTACCTATGCCGGACGGGACCAAAGCAAAATTCAAAATTTGGAAATCTTCGGTAATGGCTCCGCAGCTGGCCGATAAGTTTCCTCAAATTGTTACTTTTACAGGACAGGGGGTGGATGACCCATATGCTACTGTAAAACTGGATTTTACGGAACTCGGGTTTCACGCGCAGATAAAATCTGTAGTAGGTGGTGATGCATATATTGATCCTTATGTAAAAAATGACGTTAATAATTATATCATTTACAAAAAAAGTGATTTAATTGATAAGCAGCCAAGCATATGCGGTACAAAGGATGAGGATGCACCATTAGAAAAAAAAAACGTACAAAAAACCGTTACCGCAAGCGTAGGGACTCAAATTAGAGTTTTCCGGTTTGCTGTGGCTTGTACCGGTGAGTATGCAAAAGCCGCCACAGGGTTAGCCACACCTACAGTTGCTCAAACCTTATCTGCGATTGTAACGACAGTCAACAGAGTGAATGGAGTATATGAGCAGGAGGTCGCTGTGAGGTTGGTCTTAATTCCTAATGAAACCAGTATTATCTTTACGGATCCCAATACAGACCCTTTTGCAGGAAATAATGATGCCTATACATTAATTGATGAAAGCCAGGCTCAAATTGATGCTATCATTGGAACTGCAAATTATGATGTAGGACATACATTTAGTACAGGCGGCGGCGGATTAGCCAGTTATGGCATATGTGATCCTGATTATAAAGCAAGCGGAATTACAGGCAAATCTAACCCTGTTGGTGATCCTTATGATATTGATTATGTTGCTCACGAAGTAGGACACCAGTTTTGGGGACCTCATACTTTTAACGCAACCACATCAAGTTGTAATGGCAATCGTAGTAGCAGTAATGCTGTAGAACCCGGAAGCGGAATCACCATTATGGCATATGCAGGTATTTGTGGCAGTATAAATAATTTAGCGCCTAATAGTATTTCTATTTTTCATACCCGCTCATTCCAGTCTATCACAACAGCAGTTCAGTCATCAACATGCCAGGTGACAATTCCTGCTGCCAATACAGCTCCTATTGTAAATGCCGGGAATAATTATACCATTCCTAAGAGTACTCCTTTTAAATTAACAGGCTCCGCAACAGATGCTGAAAATAATGGACTTACCTATTGTTGGGAACAAAATGATACGGGGCCGGCAGGAAACTGGAATGCTCCAGCCGGAAATGCTCCTTTATTCAGATCATTTATGCCTACTACTGTTCCTTACAGATATTTTCCTCAAATTACAGATGTGATCAATAATGTTTCTACCAGAGGAGAAATTTTACCATCCTATGGAAGAACTATGGAATTCAGACTGACTGTAAGAGATAATAATGCCGGTTGTGGCGGAGTTGCCAATGATGATGCCTCTGTTACTGTTGACGGAAATTCAGGACCATTCTTAGTAACAGCACCTGCTTCCGCTGTAAACTGGAATGGTGACACTTCTCAAACAATAACCTGGGATGTAGCAAATACAACTGCAGCTCCTGTAAGTTGTGCCAATGTAAGTATTTTACTTTCAACAGACGGTGGTCTTACGTATCCTATCACGATCGCAGCTTCTACACCAAATGATGGCTCGGAAACTGTAACCATTCCTAATGTGAGCACGGCACAAGCCAGAATTATGGTTGCTGGAGAAGGAAATGTCTTTTATAATATTAACCCTGTTAATTTCACGATTAGTAAGGTATTAGGGGTTAACGAAACTAAAGGAAACAACGATGTATTTGTAGTGTATCCTAATCCAAGCAAAGGCCTTCTGAATATCAAGTTTACCAATTCAAATGAAATCTATGATATTGCGATCTATGATGTAAGTGGTAAATTGGTATTGAGCAAGTCCAATAATAAAGCGGATCATGATCAAGTGGGTACCTTTAATTTAACCCACTTAGTTAAAGGTGATTATTTAATTAATGTTAAAACTAAAAATATGGATAAAACCATCAAATGGATTAAAGAATAAATACCATATTAATTATACAATAAAGGCTGTTTTACTCGTAAAACAGCCTTTATTATTTTTATTATTTATCAGGTTATTGAGCTAATACTGGCTCAATGAGTCTGGTTAAACCACTCTTAAATATTGTTTATCCTTTACCATCCATAAACCGATAAACGTCAACAGTCCATTCAGAACAATCAGTTCTACACCAATCCGGTAATCGGTATAAGAAGTTACCGCAAAATTGATCAGATAGGTAAGGACAGGAGCTAAAATGGTTACGATAAGAATAGAATATTTTCTTGATATTTTAAATTTGGTAAAAATTCCGAAAGCAAAAAGACCTAAAAGCGGTCCGTAAGTATATCCGGCAACTTCCATAATAAGATAGACAATCGATTTATCATTCATCGTTTTGAAAACCATAATCAGGATAAAGAAAACCACGGTGAAAATCAAATGTACTTTCATACGAAGGTGTTTTTTTTCTTTTTCAGATTTGGTTTTGTCTTCATTAAGATTTAAAAGGTCTACACAGTAAGAGCTTGTCACAGCTGTTAAAGCTCCATCTGCTGAAGGGAATAATGCTGAAATTAAACCGATAATAAAAATGATGGAAATAGCCATCGGGAAATATCCCTGAAGTGATAAGGCCGGGAAAAGGTCGTCACCCATAATGTTTTTTATATTTCCTGATGCGTCTTTAAATCCGAAAATATTGGTCACCGTTTCAGAATTTATCACTCCATATTCTGCTCCGTTTTGCAATGCAAAAAGATAAAGTAAACCGCCTAAAAATAAGAACGCAAGATTTACAAACAGAAGCGTTCCTGCAAAAGTCAGCATGTTTTTCTTTGAGTTCTTAAGGTTATCCACAGAAATGTTTTTTTGCATCATTTCCTGATCCAGACCCGTCATAGCAATCGTAATGAAGATTCCTCCCAAAATTGTTTTTAGAAAAAATGTCTTGGAATTGGGATCAAAATTGATAAAATGGGTATAGTTTTTCTGTTCTAAAATAGTATAGGCTTCACCAAATGATAAATTCAGATTGGATAAAATATAGACAATACACGCCACCAAACTGATGATCATAAAAGAGGTCTGTAATGTATCCGTAATCACAATAGTTTTTACCCCGCCTTCAAAGGTGTATAAAAGAACCATCAGCAAAAGCACAAGAGCAGTAACCCAAAAAGGAACACCTAATCCCTCAAGTAAAAATATTTGTAAAACATTCACCACCAGATATAACCTTGCAGTAGCACCTATAGCTCTGGATATGATAAAAAATATAGATCCTATTTTATGGGCTTCCACATTAAATCTTTTTCCAAGATAGGTGTAAATGGAAGTAAGGTTCATCTTATAATACAATGGAAGGAGTATGGCTGCAACAATAAAATACCCGATGAAAAAACCAATCACCATCATATAATATTCGAAACCTCCAAAAATATATTCTGAGCCGGTCATTTTTCCGACTGTTCCCGGAACGGAAATAAAAGTAACCCCACTTAAGCTGGTTCCTATCATTCCAAATGCAACGAGCCACCATTTACTTTTTTTATTACCGATAAAAAAGGACTGATTATCAGAATTTCGGCTTGTGAAATAAGAAATCACTAAAAGGCCGATGAAATAGATAAAAACAAATAGCAAAAGGATAGTTCCGGAATTCATGCTTATATTTTAAATTTCAGCAAATATATAAAAAAGATCAGTCGTGAATGAGGAATTTACTTCACAGTCGATTTTTATAGGTTGATAACATGAAATATTTGCAGGTTTTGCATTTAAAACAGGAAAATAAAAAACCTTCCAGATACGTACTGAAAGGTTAATATGGTAAGGGTGGAGAATAGTGATTAATTCACTAAAACATCTTGTAATTCCTCACTCTTCTGGAAGCTTGCTTTAGCGAAAGGGCAGAGGGGGATAATCTTCTTGCCGTTCTTTCTGGCAAAATCTACAGCTGCCAAAAGCATTTCTTTACCTACTCCTTTTCCGTTGTAGGCTTCTTCCACTTCAGTGTGGTCAATAATAAATCTTTCTTCTCCTGCCCAAGTGTAAGTCATCATTCCTGCGCGTCTTCCATCTATGAAAGCTTCAAAACTTCCGTGTTTCTCGTCGTTGTTTTGTTTTACTTCGATCATGTTATGAGAATTTAGTTAGTATTTCTATATCGTTGGTTAGTATTTTATGAACAGGGCAGGCATCGGCAATAGTGTGCAGTCTTTTCATCTGCTCATCATCCAGAACTCCTTCAAAGGTAATGTCTCTTTTGAAAATTGCTCTTTTGGTCAGCGGATAATTTTCAAGCTCTACCTCTACATTGATGTTTTCCACATCCCACTCCTTTCTTTCGATATACATTCTTAAAGTGGCCGCTGTACAGCTAGCCAGAGAGGTTGCCAGAATTTCCATAGGGTTGAAACCTTTGTTCTGCCCACCTTTATCAATAGGTTCGTCAGTGATGATTTTATTATCACCAGCTGTTACCTCTGTATAATATTTTGTTTTTCCTAAACTAGCTTTTACTGTTACCGCCATTATTTTTGTGTGTTGAATTTATAACTTAATGCTCCTGACGGGCATTGATCTATTTGTTCTTTAAGTTCTCCAGGTGTTGCATTTTCTGCTTTTATCCAGGGTCTGTCTTTAGGATTATAGACTTTAGGAAGCATTTTTACACATACAGCCGAGTGGATACACTTTTGAGGCTGCCAGATGACAGTAATGTCGCCGTTGGGATATTCGTGTGTTTCCATATTAATTTTCTTTTAATGTTTTTTCGATTCTTCTGTCCGGAATCAGCCATATGAGAGCCACGATATAATAAAAACCTATGGCAATATAAGGATAAAAAAATGAAGTAGCGATTCCCAGAACGTAAAATATAATAGAGATGTATTCTTTATATTTCGAATGTATTGCTTCTTTCAGCTTTGAATTTTCTCCCTCACACCGGATGATGACATGCTCCAGAATGGTGTAGGCAATAGCAGCCATGATAAGCCCGAAACCATATGCGGCCACTGGATTTTTGGCAAAATGGGTTGTTCCAATCCACTCTGTTGCAATAGGCATCATAGAGAGCCAGAACAGAAGGTGAAGATTCGCCCAGAGAATACTGCCGTTTACTTTTTTTACCGTCTGAAACAGATGATGATGGTTGTTCCAGTAAATTCCTACATAGATAAAGCTGAAAATATAGGCTAGAAATTTAGGAAGAAGAGGCTTGAGACTAGACCAGCTACTACCTTCAGGTACTTTCAGTTCAAGTACCATAATGGTAATGATGATGGCTAAAACGCCGTCACTGAATGCTTCCAGTCTTCCTTTATTCATTAGCTTTTATCTGAGATTTAAAATTTTCTATCTTAGTTTTCAAATCATTCAGCATATCGGGATTGATAACACCGGTTTCAAGGTCGAAATTTTCATAAAATTTGGGCAATGAAAAAGTATCCTTGATATCTGCTGCAAACTGAGGGAAAAACGTTTTGGCTGTATTCATTACATTTCCGCCGCCATAACCGCCGGGAGAGGTACTCATCAAAAGCATGGGCTTGTTCTGAAATACCTTAACATTAATCCTTGAGGCCCAGTCGAAAACATTTTTAAATGCTGCGCTGTAAGATCTGTTGTGCTCTGCAAGAGAACAGATAATGACATCACAGTCTTCAATCACTTGGAGAAACTGATGCGCCTCATCCGGAAAACCTTTCTTTTCAAGATCTACGGAAAAAACAGGCATGCTGAAATTATTGAGGTCAATAAAATTGATCTCTTCATCCTGAAAATCCTTTAAGACAAACTTTACCAGTTCTCTGTTGATGGAAGTGGAAGAAGTACTTCCTGCAAATGCTAATATTTTCATGGTTTTTTATACTGCTGGCTGAATTTATTTTCTGTTTAAAATAGCTTTAGGAAGTGGAACGTATTCCTGCTCGTCACCAGGAACCAAAGGAAATGCCTCATGATTCTGATCGTTCCAGTTTACTTTAGCTTGGTCTAGCATCTCTTTATCAGAGTTTACAAAATTCCAGAATATAAACCTTTCCTCATCAAAAGGTTCTCCTCCGAAAAGATAAACTGTTCCTTTTTCACTCATCTCGAATTCACAAAGTGTTGTATCCTTTGCAATCATCAGCTGTTTTGATCCATAAGAGTTTCCATCCGTGGTTACTGTTCCATCCAGAACATACATGGCTGCTTCCCCATAAAGATCTTTTCCTATGCTTATTTTTTTTGCTTCTTTTGTTTTAATCTCAAGGAAAAAAAGTTTGCTGTGTACAGGAACAGGAGATGTTCTTCCAAATGCCTCACCGGCAATAAGTTTGTACTGAATTCCATCCTCTTCCCAAACTGGAATATCATTTTCTTCGATGTGGTGAAAAGTAGGTTCAGACTGCTCGAGATGCTTTGGAAGACCTACCCAGATCTGAAATCCGTGAAGCCTTTTATCGCTGTGTCTTAAATATTCGGGGGTTCTCTCAGAATGTACCACACCTTTTCCGGCGGTCATCCAATTAACAGCACCGGGCTTTATTTCAACCGCACTTCCTATGCTGTCTCTATGAAAAATAGATCCTTCAAGCAGGTAAGTTAATGTTGATAACCCGATATGTGGATGCGGTGGAACATCGAGATTTTGATAATCTTTTAGCTCCGAAGGGCCCATATGGTCGATAAAAACGAAAGGGCCTACCGCTCTTTTCTCACGGAAAGGAAGAAGTCTTCCTACCAGGAAATTTCCGATATCTGCTGCTTTTTCTTCGATGATAAGTCCAATATTTGACATTGTATAATGATACTTTTTTATGGTTTAATTTAATTGAAATACTTGTAGGATGGAATTAAAGTTGATGATATCCTTCAAATTTTTCATCAACAATACGCTTCCATTCCGGATGTTTTTTGATATAAGCGAAAACGTAAGGACAAAATGGTAAAAGTTTCTTTCCGCTTTCCTCAATAAAGTTCAATGTTTTTTCTACAACGGCTACCGCTGCCCCGGTTCCTGCAAGCTCAGGCTCGGCCTCCGTATGGATAAGTGCAATTTGATGAGTCGTTTCGCGATAATCAATGAATGCATAATGTCCGTTAAATTCTATTTCAAATCTTGTATCTGCTTTTACAAGAGGTATATTTTCAAATTCTGGTTTCATAAACTGTGGTATTAAAAAATGATAGGCTGAAAAATCTTCTCTGATGGATAAAAATGACTGATGACTAAACCTTACAGATTTCTGTAGTCTGTAAGGCTGTCAACAAATCATATATTATCTACTGTAATAATTTTTTAAATATTGTTTATTAAATACTGAGTCTATTAAATAAACATCCTATGGTTAACCTAACATTATATAAAGTTAGTAAAAAAGGAATAAGTAAAGATTAAGAGAAATTTAATTCTGCTAATCTTCCAGGTAACCGAATTTTCCGGTATTAAAATCTTCAAAAGCCTGCATGATTTCTTCTCTGGAATTCATTACAAATGGACCATGAGGATAGATAGGTTCACTGATCGGTTCACCGCTTAAAATTAAAACAACAGCATCTTCAGTAGCTTCGATCGTGAAAGTGTTGCCTTCATTCTTAAACAGTGCCAGATGATCTGCTTTTACTTTTTCTTCTCCATTGATGATGATACTTCCCTCAATCACCAACGCGGTGGTATTGAAGTGTGCCGGGAAATTAAATTCTGCTTTTCCCCCTGCTTTAAGTTTTGCATTCATCATGTTAATGGGAGTGAAAGTAGTGGCAGGACCTTTGTGTCCTTGATATTCTCCTGCAATAACTTCTACCAGTCCATTGCTCCCTAAATCTACTCTTTCCATGTTGGAATTTTCAATAGCCTGGTATTTTGGACTGCTCATCTTGTCTTTTGCAGGAAGATTGACCCAAAGCTGAACCATCTGAAAAATTCCTCCTTTTTTTGACCACTCAGTTTCGTGATATTCTTTATGCAAAACTCCTTTTGCAGCTGTCATCCATTGTACATCACCTTCACCTATAATTCCTCCTCCACCGGCACTGTCGTGATGTTCTACTTTTCCGTTATAGGCAATGGTAACTGTTTCAAAACCTCTATGCGGATGAACTCCTACACCTCTGGGTGTATCTGTGCCGTTAAAATGAAATTTTGAATTGTAGTCAAGCATAATGAATGGATCCATTCTTTTCATGTCTAATCCATGTACTCCCGGTATAAAATTATGAACTCTAAAACCGTCACCTACAAAATGTGCAGGTCTAGGAGATACTACAATTTCTACTTTTTTAGTTGCCATAATATTGTTGATTTATATACACAAAAATACCATAGCTAAGACTAAAATACATTGATCTGTGTTAAGTTCGTAAGAAAATACAGGTGTACTCACAAAATGATCGCAAGATGAAAACTGCCGGGTAAATGAATGGATGCATGGAGATATTATATGGTTTGGACATACATCTTTATCAACCAGAAATGACAAAAAATTAAGCTTTGAATTTCATTTAAATGGCAGATAATGAGTATTGTAGGTGTGTGTTCTTTTGAAAATGAATTAGTCTTCTTTCGATTTCATATTTTTACCATCCGAAACATGAAGCCTTCTGAAAACAAAGCCGGATAAAATAGTTAATATTCCAACGGTGAGAAAAGTCCAGCGGAAGGCATTGTGAATTTCACCATTGATAAGATCTGTATTTTCAAATATTTTTAAAACAATCAGCCCGAAAGCAATTCCAAAACCAATGGCGAGCTGTTGGTTGACAGATATTAAAGAATTACCACTGCTGGTCTGAAAATTTCTGAGATCTGCAATGGAAATTGTATTCATGGAAGTAAACTGAATAGAGTTAAAGAACCCCAAAATTGCAATAATAGGAACAAACCAGTATAAAGAAGTATGGATGTCAGGAATAGCCAAAAGACAGATCAGGGTTCCAATGATGAATGTATTGATCATTAAGGTCTGCCGATAGCCATATTTATCAAGAATTTTGATGACTGAGGACTTTCCGAAAATTGCCGTTAAAGCCATTGGAGCAATGATCCATCCGGAAGTAACGGCAGACTGTTTATAGGCAATCTGAATCATCAGCGGAAGGAGTAGTGGCACCGAGCTGATTCCAAGTCTTGTGGCAAGGTTTCCTACAATTCCTACACGGAACGTTCTTACCTGAAATAAATTCAGAGGGAAAATAGGATTTCCTTCTCTTCTTGCATGTTTATAGTAATAATAAAGAAACAGGAAGCCCATAATGAAAACCAGAAGGACTGGGGTGATGTTCTGTATATCTCCAAAAAGTTCCAACGAAACCGAAAGCAACAGAGAAGCGGCGGCAAAAATTAAAAAGCCTTTTAAGTCGAAATCTACATTCTCAGATTTATAATTCGGCATAAATTTTAATCCCAAAACAATTCCTAAAACTCCAATGGGTATATTGATCAGGAATATCCAGTGCCATGAAAGATAATCAACCATATAACCACCCACCAACGGACCCAGTACCGGACCGATAAGTGCGGGAATAATGGCAAAATTCATCGCTTTAAGCAATTCATTTTTATCAAAGGTTTTAATGAGGGCCAGCTTACCAACAGGAGTCATTAAACTTCCCCCAACTCCCTGAACAACCCTTGATATCACAAGCTGTGTTAGATTCTGAGACAAGGAACAGAATAAAGAGCCGAGGCTGAATAGGATTAAAGAAAAAATAAATATTTTTTTTGTTCCAAACCTGTCTGCCAAAAATCCACTGGCAGGCATGAAAACGGCTAAGGTAAGAACATAGCTGATGATAGCGTTCTGCATATTAAGTGGAGATTCATGAAGGTCCTTTGCTATGGAGGGCAGAGATGTATTCAGAATCGTTGAATCCAGCATTTGCATAAAAATCGCTGTAGCCAGGATCAGTGGAAGAATTTTCTTTATTGAGGTCTGTTGTGGAGTTGTCGCTTCTGTCATTTTATATAGGCTGAAATATCTAAAATCTTCCAGGCTTATTTATTTGAAGAAAAATGCTTGCTTTAAGCAGTTTGAATCTTTAGATAAAGAAATCCATATAAAATTAAAAAAGTCCTGCGAGATATCACAGGACTTTTTGATTTATTTTCTAGGTTTTTCTACTCCTTTCCACTCATCACCGGCTTTTCTGTACTGGCTTAGAATATAAGTTTTGAAATCTTTTGTTTTGTATTCAATATTATCGGTATTCTGCTCAAACGGCATGATATAATAATAATCTACGTCTGTTTTATCGGACTTGTTTCCTTTTTTTACAGAAGGAACATATTTGGAGAACTTATAACTTGGAAGATATTGTCTTAATCTTGTGTAGAAGGCCTTATCTTCTTTTTCGTTAGGGATGATGTCTACAATGTTGAAATCATCTTTTTTCTTATCAATCCAAAGATAGTATGTTTTCTCTTCTCCCATATTTCTGTTGTTAGAATTAAAAGCAAACAATTCTTTTGGAACCAGTTCCTTGATTTTTTCCGGATCAACTTTAGTGTAGTATTGTCCCTTAGAAGGATCTACATACGTTTCAAGATTATACATTAAAACAGAATTGTTTTCAAATTTTTTATTCTTAAAATATTGATTCAATGATAATTCTGCCGTAGCTCTCAATTCTTTACTTCTGTCATCCAGTTTTTTAGTAGGGTTCTGAGGATTTACTTTCTTCACAAACTCATATAATACTGCAGGTTTTACATCTTTAAGGTGAGGATACGTTTTAAGCTGTTCTGCTTTTACCAGCCAGTAGAATTGTTGATAATAATCATCTTTATCAACATCTTTCACACTTTTGTAGGCTAAAGCCAGCTTTTTTGAATTCAGGTATTTGCCAAATTTTCCCTGTCCAAAAGCAAAACTTATAGATAATAAGGCAAACAAAACAGTAAGGTTTCTTCTCATTTTTTTATAATTGATATTTTCGTTTTCCAAATATAATTATTTATTAGATATTATTTTTGATTGTCACCTAAATTCTGTCGATATTGTTGCCGTTAATTCAAAAGAAAATCCTGTATTGCTACAGGATTGATAAATTATTGCATTAGAAGTTAGATGATAGAACCAGGAAGTTAAAATAAAAAACTTCCAAAATCAGGGTACATTCTGCTTTGCAAGTACATGACGAATCAATATAATGTCATAATTAATAAGCATGGATTTACCATTCACTCTGATCTGTCCTTATATTTCAAATTTCGATCACCTAAGCTCTAAAGCTGTATCTTAATAAGATGTTTCATGTACTTTTACGGCTCTTCCGCTTGGGTCGTTCATTTTTTTGAATGCTTCGTCCCATTCCAGAGCAATAGGAGTGGAGCAGGCTACAGAAGGTACAGAAGGCACCGTTGCAGCTGCTGTTTCACTTGGGAAATGCTCTTCAAAAATAGTTCGGTAGCGGTATTCCTCTTTGTTTTGAGGCGTGTTCAGCGGGAATCTGAATTTTGCATTAGCCATCATTTCATCCGTTACTTCTTTTTCTGCTACTTCTTTTAAAGTATCGATCCATGAATATCCCACACCGTCTGAGAATTGTTCTTTCTGTCTCCAGGCAATAGAGGGCGGAAGAAGATCTTCAAATGCTTTTCTCAATACCCATTTTTCAATTTTACCTTCAGCGATATTGATCATTTTATCTTTTGGGTTAAGAGTCATCGCAATATCCATAAATTCTTTATCCAGGAAAGGAACCCTGCCTTCTATTCCCCAGCTCATCAATGCTTTGTTGGCTCTCAGGCAATCGTAAAGGTGAAGCTTGCTCAGTTTTCTTACGGTTTCATCATGGAATTCCTTGGCGTTAGGCGCTTTATGGAAATACAGATATCCACCAAAAAGTTCATCAGAACCTTCCCCGGAAAGTACCATTTTGATTCCCATAGATTTGATGACTCTTGCCAACAGATACATTGGGGTAGAAGCCCTGATGGTTGTCACATCATAGGTTTCCAAATGATAGATGACGTCACGCACAGCGTCAAGTCCTTCCTGAACGGTAAAGTTGACTTCATGATGAACAGATCCGATATGTTCTGCCGCTTTTTGTGCTGCTGCAAGGTCGGGGGATCCTACAAGTCCTACGGCAAAACTGTGAAGTCTTGGATACCATGCTTCCTGAGTGTCACCACTTTCAACTCTTTGTCTTGCAAATTTCGCAGTAATAGCAGAAATTACTGAAGAATCTAAACCTCCGGAGAGAAGTACTCCATAAGGAACATCGCTCATCAATTGTCTGTGGACAGCATCTTCAAGACCTTTTCTGATCTTGGCAATATCAGTGGTGTTATCTTTTACATGATCGAAACTTTCCCAATCTCTTGTGTACCATTGCTGAAGTTCGCTGCCATCTTTGCTGTATACTAAATGTCCTGGTAAAAATGTTTCTATTGTTTTACATACTCCTTCCAGTGCTTTTAACTCGGAAGCTACATAATAATTGCCGTTTCTATCCCATCCCTGATATAGAGGACAGATTCCCATATGGTCGCGGGCAATCAGGTATACTTCGTTTTCAGTATCGTATAATGCGAATGCAAAAATCCCATTCAGTTTTTCAACAAAATCTTTTCCGTATTTTCTGTAAAGGGCTAGGATCACTTCACAGTCAGATTGAGTCTGAAATTCATAATCAGGAAATTCTTCTTTTAATTCTCTATGGTTGTAGATTTCACCGTTTACAGCTAATACTACTTTTCCGTCTTTCGTAAATAAGGGTTGCTTTCCTGAAGTAGGATCCACAATAGCAAGTCTTTCGTGAGAAAAAACAACTTTCTCATCCTGAAATACTCCACTCCAATCCGGTCCCCTGTGACGGATTTTTTTTGACATTTCTAAAACCTGAGGTCTTAATATTTCGGTTTTTTGTTTGGCGTCAAATAGACATACAATTCCACACATGTTCTTATTATTTATGAAACAAAAGTAAATGTGTTGTTTATAAATAACAATAAAAAATGTTTAAAAGTTAATTTTTTTAATTAAATGCTTTTTTAAAAAGAAAAATATTAACTATTTGTATTGATTTATATGTTTTTGATTAATTTTTTTCGTTAGCAAGATGCCTCTAATATCCATATACAAAATAAAAATGACATATTTATTAATATATGGTAATTTATTTAATGAATTTTAACCCTTACTTTGTGGCTCGAAATAATTTTTTTTCATCATTTGTGTTTTTACCTTCTTGCAATTCTCATGCAAGAAGGTTTTGTTTTTATTGTACCCCTAGTAAGGTTCCGGAAACATTCCATGAACTGAAACTTGTTCCTTCCGTAGGGCCTTGAGGAATTTTAATCTGTATACTGTGCTTTCCTGCTTTCAGGTCGCCAAGAGGAATGAAGTTTGGGTTGGTAACCGTTCCGGGACACCAGTTTGACCTGCTGAGGTCTGAAGAAGAAAGGCCGTCCTGAAAATTTCCCGAAGCCGGATTGTATAAACGGTAAGAACCACAATCTGTTCTCCACGGCACAAAGGAAAAGACTGTTTTTCCATCCATAGAAATTGTATTGACTTTCGGAATAAATTCATCACCGTTTTCCCAACCTCCATGTCCGGTAGTAGTGTATCTCAGCTGAGCATTTTTTATTTCTTTTTCTAATGTGAAATCAACCCAAAGACCCTGATCTTTATTAAACATCGTAGAATAATCCTGACCCGCCATCTCCATAATATTTAAGGTATTGAATAAAGGAATAGTCACATTGTTCTTATGAACAGCCTGATCGCTTTTATGGATTGTGATTTCGAGACTGACTTTGTGTCCGCCTTTATCATAATTACCAATAAATACTCCTACCCAAAGTTCCTTTCCCGATAAAGAAGGTTTCAGTTCTGTAATATCCTGTCGGTAAGGATTTATAGTTTGCCAGGTTTTTCCTTTTAATTGGATATGATTAAACTGCTGGATTCCAAAAGGAGTAAAAAATCTCATCATTTCCACAGCAGGATTATAATCTTTTGTAGCAGATACCCCGTAGTACTGTTTTCCGTTTCCATTGTCAAAGGCAGGAAGTGTTTTTATTCCTTTCTCTAGACCATCCAAAAAAGATAATGCTTTGTCTTGTGGAATAAAAAAAACAGTTCCGGTTCTGTCGTAGGCATCACCGTTCGATTGCTGCTTCAGCTCTGCAAAAATATTTTCGCCTTCCCCAATAGCAGGAAATTTAATCTTTTTAAGGATAATTGTTCCGTTGGCATATCTTTTTATCTTTTCATCAGATTTGGAGGCTTCTGAGAAATTGACCGTTTCCTGATCAAAAACTTTCAATGTTGTAAATCTGCTTTTCCACAGCAGATCTTTATATCCTAATACATCTGTGGACTGTATAGGGGTATTGATGATCTTTTCAATCCCCGTATTTTTTATTTTCTTGATAGAATGGGCGGTAATTAATGAATTTTTATTTCTCTCAACCTCTAATACCAACCCCAGATCCTGTCCTAAAGCAGAGGGCCCGCCTTTAAGGTTTAAATCGTTGGTATACCAAACTTCAATAGTATTTGAATTGACTTTGGTAATGGCTTTTTTACAGATATAACCCAGGATCTTTTTGGTTTCGCCTGTGATTTCAAAATTCTGTTTTCCTACAGACTCTGTGTCTGAACTGGAAATAATTTCTCCGGGTTTTAAAAAAACATAGGAAACAATTGTATTGGAGGGTCTCTCAATCTTGGTTACCTCAAAAGGATAACTGCTTTTCTGTTCTTTAATTGTGTTGTTTAGAATAAAGCTTTCTTTTCCGTTAACCCAAGCTATTATAGCTGGTTGATCGGATTGTAATTTCCCGTTATAGGAACTTTGATATTGGATTTCATAAGTCTGTGCAGAAATCAGACTCATTAAGAAAATGGTGACAATGGAAAAAATAATTCTTCTAAACATAAATACACGAATTTGCTACAAAGTTATTTTAACTTTCCGTAGCATCAAAACGGTTATAATCTATAGAATAGGTAGACAATAGAGCGGAAATGTTACATGCGTGTATTAAAAAAAGAAAAACTACTCCAAAATGGAGTAGCTTTTGTTTTTATAGGGTAGGGAAAACGACTAAGATAGTCTTTCAATCAAAGCCATATAGAATCCGTCATACCCTTCACTTGGCATTACTTTTTCGTCCTTGATCATTTTATATCCCGGATTATTTTTTAAGAATTCTTCTACCTGTCCATTATTTTCAGACGGTAGGATAGAACATGTTGCATATACCATTTTTCCTCCTACTTTAAGCATTTTGGAGTAATCCTGAAGGATTTGCTGTTGTTCTTTTTTAATTCTGTCAATAAAAGCCTGATCAATTTTCCATTTGCTGTCAGGGTTTCTTTTTAAAACACCAAGTCCTGAACAAGGTGCATCAATTAAAAGTCTGTCTGCTTTCTCGTGAAGACGCTTGATAACTTTATTATCAGCAATCATACGGGTTTCAATATTATGAGCTCCCGCTCTTTTTGCACGACGTTTCAACTCAGCCAGTTTCCATTCAAAGATATCCAATGCCACAATCTGACCTTTGTTTTTCATTAATGCTGCCAGGTGAAGTGTTTTTCCACCTGCTCCTGCACAAGCATCAATCACTCTCTGACCTTCTTTTACATCAAGGAAATAACCGATTTTTTGCGAAGATGCATCCTGAACTTCAAATAAACCTTCCTTAAATGCTGTTGTAAGGAATACATTCTTTTTCTCTTCCAGCTGAACAGCATCAGGATAATTCTTGATAGAGAAAGCTGTAACACCCTCATCAGAAAGATCAGAAATAAGTTCCTTAGTAGTTGTTTTTAAAGAGTTGGTTCTAAGAACTGTAGGGGCCTGTTCGTTCAAGGCAATCATTTCTCTTTCCCATTTAGCACCTAATTCTTTTTCAAGAGTTTCTGCTAACCATTCAGGGATAGAATGCTCTATTGCTTTTGTAGGAACTGTATTCTTTTTAAGTTTAGTAAGAATGTCAGCAATTTTAATACCGTCAAATTCTTCAAACTTTTTATAGTTGGTCTTGCTCCAAAGCAGGTATGCAATGATAAGTTTATAAATATTGTTGGGCTTTATACCTTCGCCCATATAGTACTCAAGGCGTTTTTTCCAACGGATAATATTGTAGAAAATCTCGGAAACAACGGCTCTGTCCTGGCTTCCCCATTTTCTGTTAGCTTTTAATAGTCTCTCGATTACTTTATCAGCGTATTTATTTTTCTCGAAAAATGTTTCTTGTAAAGCATCGTGAATTCCGATCGCTAAGTTTCTGTGAATAAGTTCCATAAGTTTGCTTCGCTGTTTTGAATCTGCAAAAATACGAATTAAAGTTGACACTTGAGGTGTCCGGGTTTCGGGTTACCAGATTAAGGGCGCTAAATTGAGGTTTTAAAATCCATGGAATAACGGATTTGCTTTACCATCAATTATTCTTTTCGAATGTTCTGAAAATATCTTTTCCCTTACGTCTAATATTTAACATCTGACATCCGAAACCCTTTATCTTACTCATTGGTCTTGACTCTATCATACAAAAAGCTCTACCTTTGCAAAAAATTAAAATATGAGTGATACAGTACTTTGCCCAAAATGCAGCTCGGAGTTTACCTATCCAAGTGATAATATGATGGTATGTTCCCAGTGTTTCTATGAATGGAACCCTGAAGAAGTTGCTTCTGAAACAGCTTCGGAAGGAAAAATATTGGATTCAAACGGTAATGAACTTCAGGATGGAGATTCTGTAGTAGTGGTTAAGGATCTTCCTGTAAAAGGGGCACCAAAACCTGTAAAAGCTGGTACTAAAGTGAAAAATATCCGCTTAAGACCGGGAAGTGATCATAATATCGACTGTAAAATAGATGGATTTGGAGCAATGGCTTTAAAGTCGGAATTTGTAAAGAAAGCGTAAGCCATTGATTTAAAAAAATTGATGCTTATCGCCCGGATATAAAAAAAGGAAAAGATTGGACAGTGTAATCTTTCAATAGACCTAATTGCAAGACTGCTAATGTCTGGTCTAGGAAGGCAGAAAGAGAATTAACCAAAAATTTCCTTATGCTGTGGAAATACAAATGTAAGAAAAAGTTTCATAAACAGTTTCTTATGTTTGTATTTTTTTTATCCACAAATTGTGGATAAGTGTAAGATTATCTTTGAGTTATATATTGATAAAGACTGCTGGTAAAGCAAAGGAGGGGGTGAATAACCAACAATAAAAACAGACTTATGTATTGAGTATATTTATTCAAATGCTATCGTAATTGTATCCACTAATTTTTCATCAGTATAGATAATCAGTTCCTTATCCTTCGCCATAATTTTGTTCCAATAATAATTTCCTGCAAAACGGCTTTCAAGCACGTCAGCATTAAGCCCATCCTGGGAGATTCTTATTTCTTTGGGATAATAAGAAAACTTTGATAACCCAAACGTCTGAGCTTCATCTTCACTGAAGATATTCACTTCACCAAATAGCTTGGCAACATATGTGTTGTAAGGATTTCTGTAAGTCTCTTCGGGACTGTCATTCTGAATTAGTCTTCCGTCCTGAAGAATAACGATCTGATCAAGCCATGGCATAATATCCTGAAGCTCGTGGGTAGAAATAATCAAAGAAATACCCTGTTGTTTTACATATCGGAAAAGTCGCTCACGAAGCTCAATTTTTCTTGGAAAATCAAGATTGCTGAACGGTTCATCCAGGATAAGGAGTTTGGGCAGTACGGAAAGTGCTCTGGCAATGGCAACTCTCTGCTGTTGTCCTCCGCTTAAGTTTTTAGGATGTACATGAGCAAATTCCTGAAGTCCTACCACTTCCAGGAGTTCCATTACAGTTTCTTTTTTTTGAGTTAAGTTGATATTAGAAATGAATTTCCCTACATTTTCGGCTACGGTAGCATAAGGCATAAGGTCAAAATTCTGTGCTACAAATTTCATTTCAGACTCCCCGGGAACAAGATTTCCTTTGGGGCCTAAAAGCCGGGTTCCGTTAAAAATGATCTCGCCACTTCCCCAATCAAAAAGCCCATAAATAAGGCTGAGAAGGGTAGATTTTCCGCATCCGCTTTCTCCTGCAAGAGCAATAATTCTGTTCTCTTCAAACCTGAGGTTAAGGTTTTGAAACAGGGGATTATCTTTGGTGTAGGAGAAAAATAAATTGTTAATTTCTAATAGCATATTACAAATGTAAGGTTTTTATGAAAACACATTTTTTTTTATTATATTAGCGGGAGTAATAAAAATATATCAAAGATGAGAAAAAAACTGTTTTCATTAGCTATTCCTGCTTTATTTGTGGCGGCTGTTGTCATTTCTTGTAAAAAAGACAAACCGCTTACCAGTGAAAGTAATGAAGTGACCACTACCAAAGATGGTAGCCAGTATACTTTGGATACGCTAAACAGTAAAGTTGAGTGGAAAGGGTACAAGGTATTTAAATCTGAAAATACCAGCCATTTTGGAACGATCAAGTTTGAAAGTGGTGATGTTACCGTAAAAGATGGAAAACTGGAAAGCGGTAAATTTGTTGCTGATATGAATTCTTTAACTTCCGTGGACTTAAAGGACAGTCCTGAAGATTTAGGAAAACTAAATGGTCATCTTAAAAGTGGTGATTTCTTTGAAGTAGAGAAATTCCCGACAGCTTCTTATGAAATTACAAAAGTAACACCGTCTACAGAAGGTGATTATAATACGCTTTTAGATGGAAACCTAACCATTAAGGGAATTACAAAACCAGTTCAGTTTAAAGCCAATGTTTCTGTAAAAGAAGGCGAAGTGAGCGTAGCAACTGAACCGAAGGATATTAAAAGAGAAGAGTTTGGAGTGAAATTCCAGGCTCCGGCTGAAAACGGGGTTCTTAAAGATGAGGTAACTCTTCAGATCAGCGTTAAAGCTTTAGAAAAGAAATAATTTTTTTATTTAAGTGAAATAAGTGATTGAAGTCTGCCTCCCGAAAAAGAGGCAGATTTTTTTATGAGTCAATTAATTATTAAACTTAAAATCGTATTTTTGCAAAACATTTTGAAAGGGTAAAATAATGATAGAAAAGATAGAAGAACTACTGATCGAGGTAAACGGCTTCAATACTACATCTAAAGAAGAGATAGAAAACTTCCGTATTAAGTACAGCGGTAAGAAAGGAGTTCTTAATGATTTTTACGAAACATTAAAAGAAGTTCCTAACGAGCAGAAGAAAGATTTCGGACAGAAGATCAATACTTTGAAACAAGCTGTGGCTGTAAAATTGGAAGATTTGAAAAATGCTTCCGCATCTTCTGTTGTTATAGAAAAAGAAGATCTTACAAGACCTGCTTTTCCATTGGAATTGGGCTCAAGACATCCGATCAATCTGGTGAAAAACAGAATTATTGAAATCTTTAAATCGATTGGATTTGCAGTAGCGGATGGTCCTGAGATTGAAGATGACTGGCATAACTTTACGGCGCTTAACCTTCCGGAATATCACCCGGCAAGAGATATGCAGGATACTTTCTTTATTGAGCAGAATCCGGATATCCTTTTGAGAACGCATACTTCTTCCGTACAAACCCGTTATATGGAAGAAAATCAGCCACCAATCAGAATTTTATCTCCGGGAAGAGTATTCAGAAATGAAGCCATCTCTTCACGTTCTCACTGTATCTTCCATCAGATAGAAGGTTTATATATTGATGAGAATGTAAGTTTTGCTGATTTAAAACAAACCATTCAGTTCTTTACAACAGAACTTTTCGGAAAATCTAAAATCAGAATGAGACCTTCTTATTTCCCGTTCACAGAGCCGAGTGCTGAAATTGATGTGTATTGGGGATTAAATTCCGAAACCGATTACAGAATCACGAAAGGAACAGGCTGGCTGGAAATTATGGGATGTGGAATGGTAGATCCTGCCGTTCTTAAAAATGTAAATATAGACTCTGAGAAATATTCAGGATATGCATTCGGAATGGGTATTGAAAGAATTACCATGCTTCTTTACCAAATGAGTGATATCAGAATGTTCTTTGAAAATGATATCAGAACATTAGAACAGTTTAAATCTTTATAAAAAACAAACCTCCGGAATTTCCGGAGGTTTTTGTTTTTAATTACTGACTTAAGAAACAAAACGTAATTAAAAACAGATCTTATTGAAAAATTTACACGTGTCCTGTTTGCTGTAAAGGGGGGAATCTTACTTCTTACTCCTTTATCAGTACAGCATCAGTATTCTCCTGCTGTTATAATAAAGACAACCGAAATCCGGGATATATTACATGGGGAAAATAAAAATGTCTGTAAAAAATTACAGACACTTGTTATTTTAAAGACTAAAGTTTATTTGCTAAACTTTAATGGATATTTTACATTTTTAAAATCATCAATACTTGCTTTCAGGGAACCTACAGCCAATTCCGCTTTCAGCAGCATAGGGATGTGATTAGAATCATTGGAAACCCACATCGTTACTCCTTCTTTTTCTTTAAATACCCTTCCGCTTTTTACAGAGGGAATAATCTTAAGACAGTTGATCGTCCCGAATTTTGTTTTCAGGTTTTCTGTTCCGGTAACTTTCAGCTGGAAAGGAAACATTTCGTCATCAATCCATACATTCATGTTGATGACCGTTCCTACTTTTAATTCGTCCGGTGCTTTACTTCGCAGATAATAAAAAGAGGATAGCATATCCTGAACTCCTTTTACTGATTTTATAACCTTGGAGCCATTAGCAGGCTCTTTTTTATCAGTTAGTATCAAAGTATTGTTATCATGATTAAAGGCGGTCTCAAAGTGCTGACGATAGCTTCCTTCCCGTACATTTCTTACATAAAAACTCGGAAGCCCCGTTTCTATATTGATGAAGCTTTCATATAAATCTTCCACCTTAAAAAATGCTTTTACAGCTCCAGTAGTTTTTCCGGTACCTTTTACATAGAGGTGAGGAATATTTTTGTAGTTGGTTTTTTGGGTGGTAAGGTTGGCGCTACCGGCATTCAGAAAGCCATAGTGGATTCTGAAAGTAATAGATTCACCATCTGCTATATTGTTGAGCTGGGCCGAGCCCAAAGCGAATATAAATACAGCAAAAAGATTTAAGATTTTCTTCATAGTTATGTCATTTACAAAAATATTGCCAAATTTAATATCTTAAAAGATAGTTATTTGACAAATCTCAGGTTTTTATTTAGAATCAATTAAATATGCTTCGCATTAAAATTAGTAAATTTGCAGTTACAAGTATAATTAAATTATCTAAACATTATGATAACCACTGATATATTGATCATAGGTGCAGGACCTACAGGACTTTTTGCAGTTTTTGAAGCTGGTTTATTAAAAATGAAGTGCCACATTATCGATGCGCTTCCTCAACCGGGAGGGCAATTGGCGGAACTTTATCCTAAAAAACCTATTTTCGATATTCCGGGGTATCCTTCAGTGAATGCTGGAGAATTGGTGGATAATCTTATGGAGCAGATCAAACAGTTCCAGCCTGGTTTTACTTTAGGGGAAACAGCTGTTTCTTATACAAAGGTTGATGATGAATGGTTTGAGGTGATTACAAACAAAGGGACTGTTCACAGATGTAAGGCTATTGCTATTGCAGGAGGATTAGGAACTTTCGAGCCTAGAAAACCTACATTCGAAAATATAGCTGATTATGAGGAAAAAGGACTTGAATATTTCGTTAAGGAACCTGAACACTTCAGAAATAAGAAAGTTGTTATTGCCGGAGGTGGAGATTCAGCTCTTGACTGGAGTATCTTCCTTTCTAATGTAGCCAGTGAAGTTACTTTGATCCACAGAAGAAATGAGTTCAGAGGAGCTTTGGATTCTGTAGAAAAAGTACAGGATTTAAAGAACCAGGGGAAAATCAAATTAATCACTCCTGCTGAGGTTATCGGTATTAAAGGTGACGGAAAAGTAGAAGGGATCACTGTACAAAAGGATGGTGAGGAAGCTTATGATATTGAAACGGATTATTTTATTCCATTATTCGGATTAACTCCAAAATTGGGTGAGATCGGAAACTGGGGATTACAAATTGAGAAAAATGCGATCGTTGTTAATAACGCTCTTGATTACCAAACCAATATTGACGGTATTTATGCCATCGGAGATATCAATACCTATCCTGGAAAACTGAAGTTAATTCTTTGTGGTTTCCATGAGGCTACATTGATGTGTCAAAGTGTTTACAACAGATTAAATCCAGGGAAAAAATTCGTATTGAAATATACTACAGTAAGTGGAGTAGACGGATTTGACGGAAGCCGTAAAGAAGCAGAGAAGGCTGTTGTGAAAAAAATTGACTAATTTTGCAGAATTATGTCAGATGTTAATATTAAAATCACCGATAGAGAAGGTGTAACCCACGATGTTATTGCTCCTACGGATATGTCCATGAACCTAATGGAAATCATCCGTTCGTATGAATTAGCTGAAGAAGGTACTATTGGTGTATGTGGTGGAATGGCTATGTGTGCTTCCTGCCAGGTGTATGTGATTAATGATCCGGGCTTAGAGCCAATGGGAGATGAAGAAGATGCTATGTTGGCTGAAGCTTTCCATGTGAAAGATAACAGCAGATTAGGATGCCAGTTACATATTGCAGATGCAATGGAAGGACTTGAAGTGGAAATTGCCCCTTATCCTTAGAAAATATTTTTTAATCTTAATAAAAACCCGCCCGAATGATTTCGGACGGGTTTTGTTTTTATGAATTATTTACTTTTATTTCTTAGCCGGTTGAAACTTCGGGTGTCCCACCTGCCATAATGCAAAAGCAAAAATATCAGCATATTCTTTGAAGACGACTTCAAGATCACTCGTGAAATGGCCATTTTCATAATTCGCATATAATAAAACAGGTTTACCGGAAGATGTACTGTTCTGTAATACGGCAGCAAATTTTGCAGGTTCCCAAGGGGTAATTCTAGAATCGTTCATTCCGGTACTGACAATAACAGCTGGATATTTTATCCCCTTTTTTACCTTGCTTTGAGCGTCCATTTCAATAAGGTGCTTGGTATCTTCAGGATCTTTTAAACTTCCGACTTCCGGAATCTGATTGGCTCCGTTAGCTGAGTTCTGTGAACGGAGTACATTGGTCATTCCTACTTCTGCAATAGCAACGGCAAATAAATCAGGTCTTTCGGTAATGGCTCTTCCGATAAGAACACCTCCCATACTGCCTCCATTTCCGATGAGTTTTGAAGGAGAGGTATATTTTTGGTTAACAAGATATTCCGAACACGCAATGAAGTCTTTCCAGGTATTAGGCTTTTTAGCCTTCATTCCGTCTTTGTGCCAATTTTCACCTTTCTCACCTCCTCCTCTTACATGAGCTACAGCCACTACTGTACCTTGCTCAAGCAATACTGATAATCTATTGGAAAAACGAGGTGTAGAAGATATTCCATAACCGCCATATCCGGTAATGTAAGCAGGGGTACTTCCATCCATTTTTATGTTTTTGGGATAAATAATAGAAAGAGGAACCATGGTTCCGTCATGACTTTTTACTTCCACTTCTTTTACTTCGTATGATGCATAATAATCCGGGTAGTTGCTGTCTCCGTTGAAATACTTGCTTTTTATCGCTTTATCATTTTCAGGGCTATAATCGTAAAAGGTAGCAGGAGTAAGCCAATTACTGTTATAACATTGTAGATTGTCATTTTCACGGGCATTAAGAGCAGCGGAATAATTGATTCCGCTAGGCAGAGGCGCTTTTTTTCTGGTCAGTGTTTTAAGATCTATCAGGTACTTATCCTGAATAATTCCATTGCTTAGTGAGTAGACTAAATAATTTTTAGAGCTGTGAATAGAGGTGATTACAGAACTGCTTTCAGGAACGATAACTTTAGCATTATCGAAATCGGGGTTTGATAGACTGGTTAATCCTATTTTATAATTTGGTGCATTCTTATGGCTAAGGAAAAACAGTTGATCCCCGCTGATGAATGTTTGTACGATATCATCCGATGGTTTTACGATTTGTTTCCATTTGATTTTTTTATCTTTAATGGAAGAGAAGGGTGCATAGAATACCGGGCTTTCTGATTTCGTAGAACCTATTCTTAAGATTATGGATTTATAATCATCACTAAAGGAAACTTCAGGAAATTGTTCTGTCAGAATACTAAGTTCAGGATATTCTTCTCTTGCTCCCAATACAATATCTTTGTCCTGGTTGGTACCGATCTGATGGATCAGAGCCTTCATTTCTTTCAAAAGCATATTGCTATTGGGATCTCCTGTACTCATTTTAGTATAGGTTATATATTGCCCGTCGGGGGTGAACTCAAAATTAAACTCACTCCAGATAGGAGCCAGTACATCATCAAGGAATTTTTTAGTTTTTAAATCTAAAATTCTAAGCTCACAAATCTCACTCCCGGACTTAGAAAATAATAAGGCTATTTGATTCCCTTTGGTATCTACCGTGAAGTTAGTGATCTGTGCATCTTTTTTATAGGTTTCGGGATCAAAAATCAAAATTTCCTTTCCTGTAGAAACATCTTTGGCGTAAAGCTTGGAGAGCTTTTCATTTTTTTTCGTCTTAACATAGAAATAAAGGTTTCCTCTTTGTGTTGCGTAGCCATAAGAGTCGCCTCCCATTTCCTGAACCTGCTTCATACGATTGTAAAGAGCATCACGATTGGGGATTTTATCAATAATAATATGGCTGTAGTCTGACTGGGCCTTAAACCATGTTTTTACTTCAGGACTTTTCAGGTCTTCCAGCCATTGATAATTGTCAGTAATCTTTGTTCCAAAATAATCATCCGTTGCAGGTTTTTCCGGAGTTTTTGGGTAATTAAATTGGGCGAAACCGATCTGGCTTAAAAATAGACAGCCTGTTAGAAATACATTTTTCATGGTATTATTTCTTTTGATAGTGATAAAAAATTAATTGCAAAAATACTAAACTATGTCTAAGAAATAATGATGGATCTATAAAAAGAAGGAATACTCTAAAAATATTCCTTCTTTTTATAATTAAACTTCCTCTTTAGAAATCCATTTTCCAACTGTAGGAGGCTGGTAGGTATTCATTTTTTCCAGCAGGTCATCAATCGTATTACTGATTAGAAGCATATCTTTGTTAACCTGTTTTAAAAATCCTTTATCGACCATATTTTGAACCAGTTTGATCAGGTCATCATAAAAACCGTCAATATTCAAAATACCAATGGGCTTTTTGTGAAGTCCGAGTTGTGCCCAGGTAATCATTTCAAAAAATTCTTCTAAGGTTCCGTAGCCCCCCGGAAGAACGATCACCCCGTCACAGAGCTCATTCATTTTGGTTTTCCTTTCGTGCATCGTTTCTACAAGAATAAGCTCAGTGAGATTCTTGTGCGCGATTTCCTTGGATTGCAAAAATTGAGGAAGAACCCCTGTTACTTTTCCGTTTTCACTTAAAGTACCATTGGCTATTGTTCCCATTAAACCTGTTTCCGAACCGCCATAAACCAATTGTATATTTTTCTTGGCTAAGGTTTGGCCCAGTAAAAAAGCTTGTTCTTCATAAATTTTATCTGACCCGAAACTTGAGCCACAGAAAACTGTTATACTTTTCATATTTTAAATGCTTTTTATAAAATTAAAAATATCCAAAATCATAAGACTTTGGATATTAAATATCGTTTATATTACCATTTTATTTTTGAGGAATATTAGCTAAAATATCCTTTAAAAAGCTCCAGAATTTCTGAGCAGAAGGAATATTAGCTCTTTCATCAGGAGAGTGTGCCCCTCTGATGGTTGGCCCGAAGCTTACCATTTCCATTTCAGGATAGTTGGCTCCGATAATTCCACATTCCAATCCTGCGTGGCAAGCTACTACATGAGGTTTCTCACTGAATTTTTCAGTGTAGATTTTCTCCATGAGCTGTACGATCTCTGATCCCGGTTTTGGTTTCCATCCCGGATAAGAACCGCTGAATACCACATCCATTCCGGCTAGTTCTGCTACAGATTTTAATTGCTCTGCTACAGAATATTTAGACGAATCTACAGAAGACCTTGTCAGGTTTAAGATTTTAAGTTCACCTCCTTTTAATTCAACTCTTGCTACATTATTAGAAGCTTCTACAAGGTCTGCCACATCCGGACTCATTCTGTATACTCCGTTATGAAGTGACTTCAATGTAAGAATTACTTTTTTTGAATCAGCTTCAGAAATAGCTTTATCCGATGAGGTGGAATTTTCAATATTAATCTGAATTCCAGGTTCTACTGAAGCGAATTCTTCTAAGATATCTTTTTTAAGAGCTGTAGCTTCTTCTATGAATTCCTGAGCGTTTCTTACCGCAATGATTGCAGCACCTTCTCTTGGAATAGCATTTCTTAATCCACCGCTGTCTATAGAGATCAATTCAATATTTTGTTTCTCTAAACCGCTGTAAAGAAGTCTTCCCAGAATAATATTTGAATTTCCGAATCCTTTGTGGATATCCATTCCGGAGTGTCCTCCCTGTAATCCTTTTACTTCAATTCTTACCGTTTGTCCTTTTGGAGCTTCCGTCGCATAGCTTTGAGTAATGGTAACGTCTACACCTCCTGCACAGCCTATGTCAATCTCATCATCTTCTTCTGTATCAAGGTTCAATAAAATTTCCCCTTGTAATTGACCTGGCTTTAAACCAATTGCTCCGGTCATTCCTGTTTCTTCATCAATAGTGAATAAAGCTTCCAAAGCAGGGTGTGGGATATCCGAGCTTTCAAGAATAGACATGATCGTAGCTACTCCTAAACCGTTATCAGCTCCTAAAGTTGTTCCTTTTGCTTTTACCCAGTCCCCATCAATTTCCATTTTGATACCTTCTGTTTCAAAATCAAAATTGACATCATTATTCTTTTGGCAAACCATATCCAGGTGTGATTGCAACACAATAGATTTACGGTTTTCCATTCCTGCAGTAGCCGGTTTTTTGATAATTACGTTTCCTACTTCATCTACAGTAGTTTCCAGTCCAAGGTCTTCACCAAATCCTTTGATGAAAGCAATTACTTTTTCCTCTTTTTTTGATGGTCTTGGAACTGCATTTAATTTGGAGAAGTTTTTCCAGATTATTTGCGGTTCTATATTAGATAATGCCATTGAAATTTATTTTTCTCAAATTTACGAAATTAAAAATGCTTCCGTAGGATACAGAAGCATTTTTTATGAATTGTAAATGAGCCAAAAGCTAATTTGTGAATCGGCCTTTTACCCTTTTTGTTGTATTAACATCCACATTCTCCGTAGATAGGTGTCGTGAAAACCGTTCCATCCGGTTTTTCAATCGTCAGCGTGCCCTCAAACAGTAAAGCTTCTTCGCCTTTTATTTTTTTACCTTTTACAGAGATTTTATAATCACCATTTTCTATTTCTTTGGTCAATTCTTCATCCACTTCCATATCGCTTGAAGAGATCAGGTTCATAGCCAGTCTTTTACCGTCAAGTTTCATATACGCTGTTTTGCCGGCATCATCAGCATAGATGTATTTTTCAGCTTCAAAGTCAGCTTTATTAATGGCAAAATAACATGAACATTCTTTAATTTCTTTTGGAAAAGGTATGTTTCCAACCAGAATTTTTCCTGAAGAAGTATCTGTTGCTGCAGAGTCTTTCACAATACTTAAAGAATCGGCTGGAGCGGTCCCTGAAACTGTTTCTTTATCCTTTTTACAGGCTACTAATAGAAACGCAGAGAAAAAAATGATTAGGTATTTCATTGGTTTGTGGTTTTATATTCTTAACCTCTTGCTCTTTCCAAAAGGGTCATCATCAATAATGAAAGGATTACTAAGCTTTCTTCTTCATCATCAATGTCAATTAATCTATCCAGTTGGAATCTTCTTCCAAAGAATGAAGGCATTTTCTTTAATTTAAAATAAGCTTTCCCATCAATACCTGTTACGGTGTACGAAGGATTAAGGAAATAACCGGTAAACATTCCGATAATAGGAAGTTCGCCCACAAAACTATCCCAGAATCTTACCCATGCACTGTCTTCCTGTACTTTAAATTTAGGCTGATCATTAGCATCCAGAACATCATAGCTTGCTTTCCATATAGAACGCATTCCTTTTCTTGCCAGTCTGCCGAAGTTTTTATTGTCAATAAGGTCATTTAAAGAATAAGAAGCATTGAAATCAATCCATTTATTAGCCCTGATTCTGAACAATTCCTTAGATTTAGTCTCGTCATTGAAAACAACAACATCTTCCTTTAGTTTAAACATTTTCTGACGTACATACGCGACATAATTTCCATTCTTGTCAGTAATGTTAAAGTCACTTGCTAATGTAGTGATTTTGAATTTGAAATCCAGTGGATAATTTAAGTTTTTAAGTACCATGTTAGTGTATTTTTTTCATATTAGGCCGCAAATATAGAGGTTTTTTTAGAGTTATAGGGTATAGGAGGGGAGTTATGTTTTGCTGTAGAATGTAAATAGGGTAGATAGATGGGATGGGTGTGGAAATTGAGAGTAAGGAGCCGGGTGTTTAAGAGTTAAGAGTCAAGAACCAAGAATAAAGAATAAAGAATAAAGAATAAAGAATAAAGAATAAAGACCTCAGATGTAAATAAAAAAGAATTTTTGAATATCAAATATCAAATATTAATTATACATTATACATTATACATTATACATTATACATTATACATTTTAAAAAATAAAGAACAGCAAAGCCTATTGATTATTGTCTGATTATCCCCTTTCATTTTTCCTTCGCAGAACCTGAGTTTCGTCATCTATAATTCATAATTATAACTGATAAATTATCACTTTTCCTCAACTATAATCCTTATTTTTGTATCTATGGATTACCCAAGTAAAGTGCTGGCAAAGGCGGTTGATGAGATTTCAGGTTTACCCGGGATTGGCAGAAAGACAGCCTTAAGATTAGCATTACATTTATTGAAACAGCCGAACTCAAGAGCCGTGAGCCTTGGGAACTCACTGATTAATCTGGTTAATGAAATTAAGTACTGTAAGGAATGTCATAATTTTTCTGATTTTGATATCTGTGAGATTTGCAGTAATGAGAAGAGAAACGGCGAATTGATCTGCATTGTTGAGGATGTCAGAGATGTGATAGCCATTGAAAATACAGGAAAATATACAGGGAAATATCTGATTTTGGGAGGGAAGATTTCTCCAATGGAAGGAGTAGGACCAAGCCAGCTGAATATTCCAAGTATTGAAAGAAAATTAAATGAAACCAAGGTTAAGGAATTTATTTTTGCTTTGAGTGCCACCATGGAAGGAGATACCACTGCTTATTATATTTACAAAAAGTTCAAAAATTTTAATGTAAATTTTTCAAGCATTGCAAGAGGAATTTCAGTAGGAGATGAGTTGGAATATGCCGATGAAATTTCATTGGGAAGATCTATTATCAACAGGTTACCGTACAACGAAAAGGATTAATATGAAGTTGTCTGTTATTATTGTTAACTACAATGTTACCCAATTACTCAGAAACTGTCTTTTGTCTATCCAGAAGTATATAAAAGAAGTGGATTTTGAGGTTATTGTTATGGATAATGCTTCTACAGATACCTCCTGGAGAGACCTTATTGCGGAATTTCCAATGGTGCATTTTATTTCTTCTGAGATTAACGGAGGATTCTCCAAAGCAAATAATCAGGCGATCAGTTTAGCGAAAGGAGAATATGTTTTGCTCCTTAATCCGGATACAGAATTGGAGGGCTTTTATATGAGGGAGCTGCTGGATTTTGCAGATTCTAAATCTGATTTCGGGTGCCTTGGGGTACGCATGCATGATGCTCAGGGAGATTTTCTGCCTGAAAGTAAACGATCAGTACCGGATATGTTTAATTCTTTTGAGAAGCTGTTTGTCAATTTTAAGAAAAATAATTCAAAATCATATTACAGAAGCGACATTGAGGAGTATGCTGTTGCTGAAGTAGAAGTCATAACAGGAGCCTTTTTATTGATTAAGAATGAGGTGTACCAACAGATTGGTGGGCTGGATGAAGCTTATTTTATGTATGGGGAAGATATAGACCTTTGCTATACATTGTTGAGAAATCATTATACAAACTATTATTATGGTAAGGCTTCCATCCTTCATCATAAAGGTGAAAGTACCATTAAAGATGATGTCTATCTGAAAAGGTTTTATGGAGCCATGCAGATTTTCATTGACAAGTATTATAAAGAAGAAAAGCCTGTACAGTATTCATTCTTAAAGGCAGGATTGAAACTCCGACACCAGGTTGAAAAGATCAAGCTAAAATAAAAAAGCAACTCAATTTGAGTTGCTTTTGTTCTATGTAAAGTAATAACTTTCTTATTTAGCTGGGGTTACAGGAGCCTGAACCGGAGCTGTAGTTGTAGAAGAAGCAGGAGCTGATTGCTTAGCCGGAGCTTCCTTTTTTACAGGTTGTTGTGCAGGAGCCGCTTGTGACGGTTTACCGGTAATCACAACACTTAAAAGAATAAGAACAATGATTGTTCCGCCTAGAGTCCATGTTGCTTTTTCCATGAAATCATTGGTTCTTTGTACTCCGAACTGTGCAGATGATGCACCTCCGAATGTACTGGAAAGGCCTCCTCCTTTAGGATTTTGAGCCATAACAACAATCACCAATAAAACACTGGCAATCATAATAAGAACCATCAATAGTGTAAATATAGTATCCATTAATTCTGATATCTTTTTGAATGGGCAAATTTAACCTTTTTTTACTGAACGACAAAAAAAGATGACAGTAAATGTGAATCAAGTGCAAAAGTTTAGAGATCAGACAATACTTTTGAGCTTAAAATTTAAGATTGGAAGAAAATATAAACAGCAAAGCAGGCGGTGCATTACATCTTTAGACTGCTTTAAGGCCACTTAAGGGTTATTCTCTTTTTACATACAGATTCCGGATCAAATTTGAATTTTATCTTATCGGCAAAAATAAAACGGCAGCTTCTCTGCTGCCGTTTTATTGATATATCTGAAAATTTTACTTAAAATCAGAATCCTTAGCCTGGTTAAGCACATAGGATTGTACAGTCATATTGATTTCCATTCCTCCCATATTCTGGATGATGGTAAACGGAAACTTTACTCCTGAAACATCTTTATAGTCTGCAAAACTGGTTGGAATAGCACCTCCTTCTCCCATTTTTATTTCTCCGGTTTTTAGACCCGTTTTTACACTGTAGTAATAGGTTTGTTTAGCTCCTTTTATCACGTAGGAATCTTCATTATTATATTTTTCAATTCCTGCGAGTTTAAAATCAGAAGATTTTGCAAAAGTCAGTTCCGGGAAAAGTTCCGGTTCTGCCATAGAAGCCTTTTGCTTGTCATTTAGAGGGATTTTTTGTCCTTGCGTTTCTGCATATCCATCTTTACCGTCAAAAATGATTTTCTGGATGGTATTGCCCATCATTTTCATATCCATAGCCATTTTTCCACCTTTGGCCTGAGTAAGCTTCATGCTCATATCCATTCCCTGAAGTTTGGTAGTGGCATCCGCTGTGATGGAAGTTACTTTCTGAACAGCTACTAAACCGCCAATGGCATTGATGTATTTATCTGCAACAGAGGCAATAGTCACACTGGTATCTACTTTCTGTGCCGCAGGTTTTGCTACGGGGTTCGCTTCTTTATCGAAATATTTTACAGGATATCCTAATTTTTCTAATCCTTCAGAAATATCCGATGCTTTACCGGCGATGAAAATTCTGCTTTGGTTGGGAAGAATCGTTGTTTTCACAGCATTGGAAACATCGGCAGCTGTTACTTTGTCAATAGACTTTAAATAGTTGGTATAAAAATCTGAAGGAAGATTCTGAATTTTTTGGTTTACAGCAAATCTTGCAATTGTTTCAGGCTTTTCAAGAGACATGATGAAAGAACCTTTCAATTTGGCCTTAGCATTTTCCAATTCTTCAGGTTTTACGGTAGAAATGGCATTAAGCTCATTCATTAATTCTTTTACAGCTTTATCCGTAACCTCATTTCTTACGCTGGTTTCAGCTGAAAATTCCGGAGAATATTTGCTTGCAGTCATGCTGGAATAAGCTCCATAAGTAAACCCGTTTTTTTCTCTAAGATTCATGAAGAGCCTGGCTTCACCTCCGCCACCTAAAATATAGTTGGCTATTGTAGCAGGGAAGTAATTAGGATCCTTCATTTTAAGACTGTTCAGGTTGCTTACCGATAATACAGACTGTACCGCGGTAGGAACATCCACGACATTCACTTCTGTTTTGGAAAGATTGGAAGCCGGTTCTAAAGCAGCAAATTTTGTATTTGATTTTTTCCAGTTTCCAAAAGCCTTTTCAATCAAAGGTTTCACCTGATCAAATTTTACATCTCCTACAATCACTAAATATGCATTATCCGGAGTATAATATTTGTTGTAAATATTTTGTACATCTGCCAGCTGGATCTTGTTGATGGATTCTACCGTTTCAAATTCTCCTCTTGACGTGTTTTTTCCATATATCAAGGCATTAGAAACTTTTGAGGCAATAGAAGATGCATTTTTTTCATCAGCTTTTAAGCCTTCAATAATTCTTTCCTTTGCATTTTGAATTTCTTCTGCAGAGAACTTTGGATTAACGATTGCATCAGCCATAAGTCCCAATACTTCCGGGAAATATTTTGAAAGCGAGTTGGAAGTAGCTCCGGTAGAGCTAAAGCTGATATTAGCTCCCAGAAAGTCCACTTTTTTATTAAACTCATCTTTGCTTAGATTCGTGGTTCCATTGTCCAGCTGTTCTGCCATAAGGTGGCTTACACCAGCTATGTTTCCTTCATAGTAAGGAGGCCTGTCCATAGAAAGAGTTGTATTAACCCTTGGAAGTTTGTTGTTTTCAACAACCATTACAGTAAGCCCGTTGCTTAGCTGGAAGGTTTTGGGTTGGGCAATGTTGATGGCAGGAGTAGGCCCCGGTTTTGGCATTGCATTGATGTCAATTTTTTGTGCGGAAAGCATTCCTGCAAATAAAAATGCCGCTGCTATATAGGTAAATTGCTTTTTCATGGGTAAATTATTTTTTCTCAGGAACGTAGTTGATAATGACTCTTTGGTTGGAATTCAGATATTTTTTAGCTGCATTTTGAAGATCTTGTTTGCTAATAGATCTGTAAATGTCTATTTCTTTATTGATAAGATTGGTATTTCCCATCAATACATGATTAGTAGCTAACGATGCAGCTATTCCCTGAATACTTGAGTTCTGGTTGACAAACTGATTTTCAAACTGGTTCTGAAGCTTTTGATAATCTTCATCAGAAATTAAAGTCGTCTGAAGTTTTTTGATCTCTGCATCAATATCAGCCTGTAGAGTCTGTTTGGTAGTCTGTCCCATCGGAATAGCAAAGAATGCGAAAATACTGTAATCTTCAAGTCCCTGGTTAAAAGCAGCTACCTGAAGTGCTTTTTTCTCCTGATCTACTAGCTTTTTGTATAAAACAGATGATTTTCCACTGCTTAAGTAAGAAGAAAGCATATCTAATACATAAGCATCTTTCTCTTTATTGGCCGGTGTTCTGTATGCGAAAACATAAGCCGGAAGCTGGATGTTGGGATCAGTTGCTGTAACTTCTTTTTCCTGAGTGATAGGGGCATCTTTAGGGAAATCTTTTGGATAAAGAGTTCCTTTGGGAAGACCGCCGTAATATTCCTGAATCCATTTTTTTGTTTGTTCAGGTTTGATGTCTCCCGCCACCACTAATGTAGCATTGTTGGGAACATAGTATTTTTTATAAAATGCCTGGAATTCTTCAAGCTTCGCAGCATTAAGATCATCCATAGACCCAATAGTAGGCCAGTTGTATGGGTGATTGGTGAAAAGATTTTTCTGGATAGTTGGGAAAAGATTTCCATAAGGCTGGTTATCCATTCTCATTCTTTTTTCCTCTTTTACTACTTCTCTCTGAGTGTCCACTCCAATTTGATTGATTACAGAAGCACGCATTCTTTCTGATTCCATCCAAAGACCCAGCTGCTCGTTGTTGGAAGGGAAGGTTTCATAGTAATATGTTCTGTCATTGGTTGTATTGGCATTGTTCTGTCCTCCGTTTGAAGAAACGATCTTAAACCATTCACCTCTTTTGATGTTGGGAGTCCCTTCAAATAAAAGGTGTTCAAAGAAGTGTGCAAAACCGGTTCTGCCTTTCACTTCATCCTTTGCTCCTACGTGATACATAACCCCTGTAGTAACTACCGGAGCAGAATTATCCTGATGAAGAATTACGTGAAGACCGTTCGGAAGATCATACTCTTCAAATTTGATTTGCTGAGCATTCAGTATCATTCCGAAGAAAGCTACGGCAGCAGCAGAGAGAAATCGCTTTTTCATAAAGTTAGAAATTGTTTACCAATTAGTAGGAAAAGTGAATTAAATGTTACAGAAATAGAGTTATAAGCTAAAAAGAATAAGTAAATGATGAATCGTTAGCTCGCCTGGCTGATCCATTAATTCAAACTTTATGAATTATAACTGCCGGTTGTAGCGTTTTGCCTCAAGTTTCCCATCTCTAAGTCTCTTATGTCCACTCCAGACCCTATAATTTCTAACTTCTCTAATCAAAGTTTGAATTCTCCTCTGAATACATTAATTTTGTACTCCCAAATTTTTTTTGCAGTATGGATTATCTGAAAGGACTCAATGAATCACAATATGAAGCCGTTACCTCTTTACAAGGCCCTCTGATGGTGCTTGCAGGAGCCGGTTCCGGGAAAACACGTGTACTTACTATGCGTATTGCCCACCTGATCAACAATAAGGTGGATCCTTTCAATATCCTGGCTCTTACCTTTACCAACAAAGCGGCACGTGAGATGAAAGAGCGTATCGCAAAAGTAGTGGGAGACAGTAATGCAAGAAGCCTTTGGATGGGAACTTTTCACTCTGTTTTTGCAAGGATTTTAAGAATAGAGGCTCATTACCTTGGTTACCCTTCCAACTTTACTATTTATGATCAACAGGATGCTCTGAACGTAATTAAAAAAGTCCTGAAGGATATGAATATCGATGCTGATCTTTATAAGCCCAAGAAAGTTCAGGCAAGAATCTCTACTTATAAAAATAACCTGATTACGGTAAAAGCTTATTTCAATAATCCGGAACTGATGGAAGCGGATGAAAAGGCCAATATGAAGTTTATCGGACAGATTTATCAGAGATATGTAGATGCATGCTTTAGAAATGGAGCTATGGATTTCGATGACTTGCTGTTAAAAACTAACGAATTATTAACCCGTTTTCCGGAGATTCTGGCAAAATACCAGGATAGATTCAGATATATTTTGGTAGATGAGTACCAGGATACGAACCATTCTCAGTATCTTATTGTAAAAGCACTGGCTTCAAAATTTGAAAATATCTGTGTGGTAGGAGATGATGCACAGTCTATTTACTCTTTCCGTGGTGCCAATATCTATAATATCTTAAACTTTAAAAAAGATTATCCGGATGCGGTAACGGTTTCTCTGGAACAGAATTACCGATCAACCCAAACGATTGTAAATGCTGCCAATGTAGTTATTGCAAAAAACCTTCAGCAGTTTAAGAAAAATGTTTTCAGTGATAACGAAGAAGGGGATAAAATCAAAATTTACCGCTCACTTTCTGATGCTGATGAAGCGAATTTTGTGGCCGGAAATATTTGGGAACTTCGGAACCGTGATCAGAGAAAATACAGCGATTTTGCTATTTTATACAGAACAAACTCTCAGACAAGAGCATTTGAAGATGCTTTGAGACGTAAAAATATTCCCTATAAAGTATATGGTGGTCTTTCTTTCTATCAAAGGAAAGAGGTGAAAGACCTTATCGGATACCTGCGTCTTTTGGTCAATGAAAATGATTCTGAAGCGCTGATGAGAATTATTAATTATCCGGCAAGAGGGATAGGGGAAACCACACAGAATAAATTGATCGTCTTTGCGGATGCTCAAAATGTTTCTGTGTCAAAAGTATTGGATAATCTTCCGATGTATGCCCCTCAACTGGGTTTAAATAATGGTGTTTTAAACAAGCTGAATGACTTTTGGTCTATGATCAAGGCATTCCAGGTGTTATTGAAAACCGAAACTGCGTATAGCGTAGCCATGGAAGTAGCAAAGCGAAGTGGTTTAATTAAATTCTTAAAAGATGATCAGACTCCGGAAGGAATTTCCAGGGTAGAAAACGTTCAGGAATTAATGAACTCTATGCAGGGATTCATTGAAGAGCAGATGCAGCTTGAGGATGGAGATCCAAGTCTTCCCAATTTCCTTGAAAATATTGCTCTTTCGGCAGATACACAGGATAAAAACCTGGGTGATGATATGGTTTCTTTAATGACCATTCACCTTTCAAAAGGACTTGAGTTCCCGGTAGTTCATCTGGTGGGACTTGAAGAAAACCTTTTCCCGAGTTTCATGAGTTCTGCAACCCGTGAAGATCTTGAAGAAGAAAGACGATTATTTTATGTAGCATTGACAAGAGCTGAGAAACAGGTGTTTTTCTCTTATGCTGTTTCCCGTTTTCAATGGGGAAAAATTACAGATGCCGAACCTTCGAGATTTTTGAGTGAGATAGATGATGAATTTATCGAGTTCATTAATCCGGCAATGGAAAAAAGATTCATCAATAATTCCGGGGTTAAATCCAATATTTTTGATGAATATCCATCAGAACAAAAGACGTTCAAAAAAGTTGAGAAAAAAACAATTGCTAAAGGAGAGCAATCACAGCCGGCTCAGGAAGTAAGAAAGCTAAAACCTGTAAGTACCGCTAAAATTATCAATCCTAGTGGAGCTTCTTCTCAGGATATTGAAGTAGGAGATAAAGTGAGACATGACCGTTTCGGAATCGGACAGGTGACTTTCCTGGACGGAACTGATCCTCAAAACATCAAGGCCAAAGTTGTTTTCATTCATGAAGGAGAGAAAAACCTGATCCTTAAATATGCTAAATTAACTAAGATTTAGAACTCATAGTACTATCGATATAGAAAAACGGATTCAATTTTGAGTCCGTTTTTTTGTTGTTAATACAAGGCTTTACAACCAGGAATCAATCATTGACCATTCACTCTCAACTTTCAAATCTTAACTCATTTTCCTAGAACAACTCATTTATTATTTCTGGGACTCATTCCATTATTCAATAGAAATGGGCTTTAGCCCATTTACAAAAAATGATTTTCCAATAGGGCTTTAGCTTAAACTTAAGAATGGCAACATACGCAAGATAATGATACGGGCTTCTGTTTGGGCTAAAGCCAATGGATGGTTTCCTATTTTTACAAAGAACCGGCTAAAGCCCGTCTTTATTGAATATCATTTTTTTATTAAAATCTCTTTGAATTTATCTAACTTTAATAAGGGATAGAAAGAAACGATAATTATTTTTTACAAAAACAAAGTCTATTAATTTTGTAGACTAGTGAATATATTTTACATTTGCACCCTGTAAAACATAAATGGTTAATCAAATTCTAAACTATATGAGAAATAAAAAAACTATTTTTTCAGCTTCTGTTTTATTTTTTCTGGGATCCTATGCTTATGGCCAGGAAAAAGACAGTATAAAAGTACATAAAGACACCATACAAACGAATAATGTAGAAGAGGTAGTGGTTTTAGGTTCACGTGCCGGAGCAAGATCAAAAGTAGACAGCCCGGTTCCTGTGGATGTATTCAATATCAAAGAATCTTCGGCTATTCTTCCCCAATCTGGGATAGGGCAGATTCTGAACGCGCTGGCTCCTTCTTTTACTTCTACAATTCAGACCAATTCTGATGGGACGGATCACCTGGATCCTGCTCAGTTGAGAGGATTGGGACCGGATCAGGTATTGGTATTGGTTAATGGAAAAAGAAGGCACACTTCAGCTTTAGTCAATGTAAACGGAACACCCGGAAGAGGAACGGTAGGAACAGATTTGAATGCTATTCCGGCTTTTGCCCTTAACAGGATTGAGGTTCTGAGAGATGGTGCGGCTGCTCAGTATGGCTCAGATGCCATTGCCGGAGTTATTAACCTTGAGCTTAAAAAAGATACCGGAAAATTAACCGGGCAGGTGAGCTACGGAGGAAATCTGACCCCTACAGCCAACGACCATACCGGAAATTTTGACGGTCAGAATGTTCAGGTAGACTTGAATTACGGTAATAAGATAGGAACAAAAGGTGGTTTCTTTAATATCACTTGGTCTTCTCAGTTCAGAGAACCTACTTCAAGAGCCGGTGCAGAAAGCGGAACGATTTATAATGCCTATAATGCTATTGAACAGCGTGCTTTAAATAATGGGGTTAATCTTTCTTCTCTTTTTAATAATATCAATAGTACCCCGAATTCACAACAGATCATCAACTCTATTCATCAGTATGCTCAGGGGGTAAACTACTTTACTGCCGATCAGCAGGCTGCCATTCAGGGGGCATCTACCATCCAGGATATAAAAGACGGAAACGGAAATGTTATTCAGAAAGGACTTCAGTCTTTATTGAATTTTGATGTTACTGATCAGGAACTTGCTTACAGAGGACTCACAAGAAAGGATTTCAATATGCAGGTAGGACAGTCTAAGCTGAACAATCATCAGCTTTTTGTCAATATGGAAGTTCCGATCAATGATAACTGGAAAGTATATTCTTTCGGAGGATATAGCCTAAGACATGGTACTTCCGGAGGGTTTTACAGAAAACCTAACCAAAGCAGAACATTTACCGGGCTGTCTGCTAACGGTTATCTGCCTCAGATTGGAACGGATATTCAGGATATTTCACTGGCTGCAGGGATCAAAGGGAAATGGGATGGCTGGAATATTGATTTCAGTAACACTTTCGGGCAGAACTCATTTACTTATACCATTCAGAATACCGGAAATACATCTTTGCGCTTTGCATCACCCAATGAATTTAAGGCCGGAGGATTAAAATTTTCCCAAAATACGATTAATCTGGATTTTTCAAAAAAATATGATGTCTGGGAAGGAATCAATGTTGCATTTGGAGCAGAACACCGTTATGAAAATTTTAAAATAACAGCAGGAGAGGAAGCTTCTTATGCTACATATGATACTTCAGGAAATGTATGGACGGGGAATTCTCAAAGGCCCACCGACTTCTTTGGGGCAGCACTTCCCGGCGGCTCTCAGGTATTCAGCGGATTTAAGCCTGCCAATGCAGTAGACAAAAACAGACAGTCTGTAGCGGCGTACGCAGATGTGGAATTTAATTTTACCAATTGGTTATTGGTGGATGCAGCTGCGCGATATGAAAACTATTCTGATTTCGGATCTACTTTTAATTATAAATTGGCTTCAAGAATAAAGGTAGCCCCCAATTTCAATGTAAGGCTTGCCGGATCTACAGGATTCAGAGCGCCTTCTATTCATCAGATTTATTATAATGTAACTTCTACTTTATTTACCAACAATCAGCTTCTGGAAGTAGGAACTTTCAGTAATGATTCGGCGGTAGCAGGATTATTGGAAATCCCGAAACTGAAACAGGAAACCTCAAAATCTGCAAGTGTAGGATTTACCTATAAAATTCCTTCTGTTAATTTGACCTTTACAGCAGACGGGTACTTTACGAGAATAGACAACAGAATTATTCTTACAGACCAGTTTTTAAGAGCAGATGTACCTGCTGCTGCACAAAAAGTCTATGATGATTTAGGTATTAACGGAGCACAGCTTTTTACCAATGCTATTGATACGGAAACCAAAGGGGTGGATGTGGTTATTTCACATAATGTCAGAGTTTCAGGCTTAAAACTGGATAACAGCTTTGCAGTCAATCTTAGTCAAACTAAACAGGTAGGAGACATTCATTCTTCAGGACTTCTACAGTCTGCAAAGCTTGAAAAAGTGTATTTCTCAGAAAAATCCAGAGTATATCTGGAAGAAGCCGTACCGAGAGTAAAGGCCAGCCTTTCTCATACCCTTTCATGGAAAAATGCGAGCTTCTATCTTAGAAATACGTATTTCGGAAAAGTAACGGGAGCAGATATTATTGATGCCAACGGAGACGGAATTATCGGATTCAATGAGCATCAGCAGATTGGAGACAAAATTATTACGGATCTTTCTCTGGCATATCAGTTTACCAAAAACATTGGACTGACACTCGGTGTAAACAATTTATTTGATATTTATCCTACTAAAAACCTTCCTGCGTCTACTAATAATGACCAGTTTGTTTATTCACGTTCTACTTCTCAGTTTGGGCAGAACGGGAGATATGTTTTCACAAGACTGAATTTTAATTTTTAATGGTTATAAAAATTTGAAGGGAGACTGTTCTGAAAATGAACAGTCTTTTTTTATGTCTGAAATTTCGGTTTGTTTACGGAATTACTTCCATGTTTTTAATTCATAAGCTGCTTCCCAGAAATAATATTCCATTCTGGAGGCGGTTATAAAAGCTTCGGTCATTTTTTTTCGTGTTTCCTCAGTGGTTTTTTCTGCTATTGTATCACAGATGAAAATAGCCTGGTCTACGGCAGCTGAAAACTCTTCTCCGGAATAGGTGGCAATCCATTGTTCATAAGGATTGTTGACGGTATTATGGTTTTGATAAATATAATTTCCAACCTCTCTGTAGATCCAAAAACAAGGAAGCACGGCGGCAATGGCAATTTCTACAGATTCTAAGGCAGCGGTACTTCTCAGAAAATGAATGTAATGATGGCAGGCAGGCTGTAAAACACCTTTATCTGTAAGTCCGAAATCTTTAAAATAAGATTCGTGCAGTGCATTTTCCACTACAATGGCATTTTCAGCAAACCGCATATAAGTAAGAACATCCTGGAGATCCGGAATTTTTGCGGCAATCAGGGAGAGGGTTCTGCCAAAATGTTCAAGGTATAATGAATCCTGAGCCATATAAAAACGGAATTTTTCCTGAGGTAAGGAACCCTCTGATAATTCTTTGATAAAAGGCATGCTAAGAATAGACTGGTAATATTCTTCTATTGTTTGCCAGGTTTGTTCAGACCATTTCATTTTTGATGAGTTTTTGAGGATTAAAAAAGTGGTTAAGAGGACCATTGCCATATCCTGTCTGTACATCTATGCTGTTTTTTATAGCCTCGTAAACATAGTCCTGTCCTAAAGAAACAGAATCATGTAAGCTTTTTCCCTGAGCCAGGTAAGCAGCTATTGCAGAAGAAAGAGTACAGCCGGAACCATGGGTATTATTGGTGTTTAGTTTCAGCGTTTCAAAAGTATGGTATTGTCCATGTTCATCATAGAATAAAGAGGTGATGGTTGAGGTTTCCTGATGGCCACCTTTGAGAAGTATGCTCTTGCAGCCTAGCTGTTTTATTTTTTCACCTGCAGTATATAAATCTTCCAGCGTTTCGACTTTCATGCCGGCTAAAATTGCTGCTTCATCCATATTGGGGGTAATGATATCAGCAATTGGAAATAGTTTTTCTGTGATCGCTGTGATGGTTTCCTCCTCAATAAGCCTATGCCCGCTGGTAGCTACCATTACAGGGTCAAATACAACCGGAATTCTTTTATACTGTGATAATGTGGAAACAATAGTCTCAACCAACTGTGGAGTATGTACCATTCCTATCTTAATGGCATCTGGAAAAATATCATCCAGAATCGCTTTGATCTGATCGGCTACTGCTTCCACAGGAATAGGATATATTGTTCTTACTCCCTGTGTATTTTGTACAGGCAAGGCCGTTAATACTGAGGTGGAAAAGCAGCCTAAAGCAGAAGCTGTTTTGATATCTGCCTGAATACCTGCGCCACCACTTCCGTCAAAACCTGCAATGGTCAATACGGACGGGTATTTGTATTTTTTCATTTTAAAATTTCATTTTTTAATTCATATGCTGCTTTCTGGGGATTTGCAGCGCCACATATTGCGGAAACCACTGCAAGGGAGTCTGCTCCGGCGTTGATGACTTCCTTCGCGTTTCCAAGATGTATACTGCCTATGGCGACCAGCGGTTTTTCTGTAAGCTGTCGGATTTTTGCAACACCTTCAAGACCCCATTCTGTAATGGTATCTGTTTTGGTATGTGTTTTAAATACAGGGCTTATACCAAGATAATCAGAAACCATTGTCTGTTCATTTTCAAGCTGGGCCAGGTGCTCAATAGAATATCCAATGATTTTATTTTGGATAGAAGGTTGTTGTCTTAAAAAAGTAGGTGCAGTATCGCTATTCCCAACATGAATACCCGCAGAATTTACTTTTTCAGCAACTTCTATATGATCATTAATAATGAGGGGAATGCCATACTTTTCTGTAATTTCCATAAGCTTCTGGGCTTTTTGGAGGAACAATTCGGTACTGTCATTTTTTTCTCTGAGCTGGATAATATCCACTCCGCCCAAGATGGCTTCTTCGGCAACTGTCAGAAAGTTTTTTCCAATGCAATCGGCTTCAGAAATCACAAGGTACAGTTGATAGGGGAAAGGATGCAGGCTCATTTTTGTTCTATCTTTAGGTTTTGGATGAATTCTTCTTCTGTCATATTGTACAGTTTATCAATCAGGTTAACCTGAAGACTTCCGGGGCCTTTACTTTGCTGGACAGCCAGTTCTCCAGCAATGCCTATTAATGCCATTGCAGCAGCGACACCCAATGTTTTATCTTCCACACTACCTATAAACGCACCTGTTAATGCTGTAGCAGAACATCCAAGACCTGTTACTTTAGTCATAAGCGGATGTCCGTTTTTAATGAAAAAGCTCTGCTGTGGGCTTATAATAATATCCGTTTCACCGGAAATACAGACTGTTGAATGGTAGTGTTGCATCAGTATTTGAGCAGCATGAACCGCGTCATTACTTTGAGCGGTACTATCTACTCCTTTAGTAACAGTGGTATTAGCTTTGGCCAGTGCAATAATCTCTGAGGCATTTCCTCTGATAACACTAGGTTGATATTGTAAGAGTTGTTGTAAAACCTGATCACGAAAAGAGGTTGCTCCAGCACCCACAGGATCTAAAACCCATGGTTTATTTACGGAATGTGCTGTTTCAGCTGCCAGAAGCATAGACTCTGACCAATATTCATCTAACGTTCCTATATTGATCACCACGGAATGGGCAATACCGATCATTTCTTTGATCTCAGACCGGGCATGTGCCATAATGGGAGAGGCTCCAACAGCCAAAAGGGCATTGGCTGTATTGTTCATGACTACATAGTTGGTGATGTTGTGAACCAGGGGAGATTTTTGTTTTACAAGCTGCACTTGCTGCCAAAGTATTTTTTCCATTGTTATCTTATCATTAAAATAAAAATAGCTTTAGGAAAAAATCCAAAACAAAAACCACATGAGCGGGTCATGTAATTTTGCTTTTCCCTACGTCGGTGTAAGCCGTATCAGGTTCAAAGGGACTCTCTCAATTCTTTTTCAGAATACCCCTAAAGCAAAACAAATGTATAAAAATTATCAGACCGGGCAAAAACCTTCCCCGTAATTTTATCTTTCCACAAGTTCCTTTACCTGTTCTCCATAAAAATCTGTTTTTGTAGTATTGATTTTTAAGAGCTCATACCATTTTATAAAAGCTCCGATAAAAACAATAAGCATCAGTACCATAGCTGTTACTGCTAAAGCAGCCAATAAGTACTGTTCTTTTGGAATATAGATCGTAGCAACCTGGATATAGCCGGCCCAAAAAGTAATTCCAGCCATAAAAACACCCGGAATAGCCGAGCATAAAGCATATTTTCCTCTGTTCATCCTGATCAGCATAGTCGTACAGACAATCAATCCGCAAGCGGCAAGTAATTGATTGCTGATCCCGAATAGTGGCCAGATACTGCTTACATTTCCGGTGTATACCAGGTATCCCCAGGCAAAAGTGAAAAGAAGGCTGCTGATAATAATTCCGGGAACCCAGTTTTTATCATTGAATTTTGGAATCACAGAACCCAGCATTTCCTGTAAAAAGAAGCGCCCGACTCTTGTTCCTGCATCAATGGCTGTCAGGATAAATACGGCCTCAAACATAATGGCGAAATTATACCAGTATGCGGTTAATTGATCCATATAAGGGATCTTATTAAAGATGTGAGCCATTCCCACGGCAAGTGATACGGCCCCGCCAGTTCTGCCATGAAGATCAATACCAATCTTTTGTGAATAATAATCTATGTCCACTCCATGTAAGGCAGGATGTGCTGCTAGAAAAGCATCATATGATTCTTTTGGAGTGTTGATGGCAAAATAATCCCCCGGCATTAATGTACATGCAGCAATGAGAGCCATTAGTGCAACAAAACCCTCTACAAGCATGGCACCATAGCCCACAAAAAGAATTTCTCTTTCTTTATTAAGCATTTTTGGAGTTGTTCCCGTAGCAATGACAGCATGAAATCCCGAGATAGCACCACAGGCAATCACAATAAAAATAAATGGAAGCACAGGGCCACCAATGACAGGACCTCCTCCGTTTACAAAAGCGGTAAGTGCCGGCATCTGTACAGTAGGATGAATGACAATAACTCCTATAGCCAACATAATGATCGTTCCTATTTTTAAATATGTAGAAAGATAATCACGAGGAACCAATAATAACCAAACCGGTAATACAGAAGCTAAAAAACCATATAATGGAATAGCAATGGAAATGGTCTTGATATCCCATGAAAATAAATTATTCATAGTGGGATTCTGCATGAGGCTGTGTCCACCAATAATTCCCGCTATTAAAAGAATTCCGCCTAAAATACTGGCAAAGAGTACACTGTTCTTTTTATACCGCATGATCAGTCCCATAATCACTGCAATAGGCATTGTGATCACCACTGTAAACAAAGACCAGGAAGCTTCATGCATGGCATTGATGCATGCCAGGGATAGCCCAGCCAGGGTAAGGATCAAGATAAATAAGATGGCAAACCCTGCTACTGTACCGGTTGCTTTACCGATCTCTTTCGAAGCTATGGTGGCAAGACTCTGCCCTTTATGCCTTACGGAAGCAAATAATACCACCATATCATGTACACCACCTCCCAATACACAGCCAATTAAGATCCATAGGGCACCGGGCAAATAACCAAACTGTGCAGCCAGAACAGGACCTACCAAAGGGCCTGCAGCAGCAATAGCTGCAAAGTGATGTCCGAAAAGTACATTTTTATTCGTAGCAACATAATCTTTTCCGTCTGCAAATTCAACAGCCGGAGTTGTATGCTGGTCATTGAGGCGAAGAACTTTATTGGCGATAAAGATGCCATACACACGATAAGCTATAGCAAAAATGAGGACTGATGCAAAAATGAGAGTAAGCGCATTGATATTGTTTAGGAAATCCATATCATTTTGATTTTTGTAGTGAATAATTAAAATTGAATCCTATTTTGTTATTAATAATTCAAATATTATCCAAGTTAATTATTTTAAGTGTAAAAATTGATGATATGTATACTAATTTAGCAAATTTGCAATTTGTGTGTGTTTTTTGTTAATTTATAATATTGATTATCAGTTGATATGTGTGTGTCCTGCTTGTTTTGTGTATATATATTATTTTTTCTGAGAAATGATGAAATCTACCATCTGATCTGTGAGCCTGTCAAGATAGGGTTTGTCGGTAGTACTGAAGCTGTGGACTCCATTATCCACAACGACTAAGGAAGTCTGGATATTTGCTCTTTTTAATCTTCGGTAGAGCTTTTTTGATTGACTTAAAGGGACAATCTTGTCTTTATTGCCCTGCATAATTAAAGTAGGAACCCCACCTGAAACAACATTAACCGGAGATACGGTTTTGAAATATTCTATTATCTTTTGCTGATCTTTGTCTATATCATATCCGGAAAGTCCTTTGACCAGGTTCTTTTGTAAACTGATAATCTTTTTTGATAGTAATCCCACCATAAAAACGGGAATAGTGCCTGTTTTGGTGTGAAAAAGCTTATTCAGATCAGCAGGGCCATAATGATCAATAACATAATTGACACTCGAAGGATAAGATGAAAGTTCAGGACTTCCGATAAATGTATCATCTGGAGTGTATGCAGCCATCAGGGAAAGGTGAGCACCTGCAGATGTCCCGAAAATTCCAATATTGTGAGTGTCGAAATTATATTTTTCTGCATTTTTTCTGACCCATCTTATGGCATCCTTAGTGTCTTCCAAAGGTTGAGGGAAGTGAGTGCTGTCATTTAACAGGGTATAATTTATACTGATCACTGCATATTGCTTTGCGATCAGTTTGGCCATTGTGTTTTCCACATAATCATCTTTAAGGATCACTTTGTCGCCTTCTACCCATCCTCCTCCATGAACGTAGATCAATACGGGAAGTTTACTGGGTACATTACCTTTAGGTGTATAAATATCCAGTTGAAGAGGATTTCCTTTTTTGTTGGTTTTGTAAATTATATTTTCAGAAACAGTGGCTATTTCCGGAAGCAGGGTAGTCTTTACACGCGAAGCCTGGGCTGGATTTTGTGAAAAAGTTTGTGAAAAGGATAAATGCGAAAAACTTAAAAATACAATAAAAAACAGGTTTGTAAAAAACCTGTTGATAGATATGGCGTATGATAATTTCATAATGAGTCTTTTTGAGGCATATTATTTTACTAATTCCTCAAAAAGCTTACCAAAAGTAGTATTTAAATCTCTGGATTTTCCGGGATGAGGTCTTGAGGTCTGCACTACTGAACTTCGTACAGCGGTCAGCCATCGGAAGCGTTCTGGGATATCGAACAGTGCAATAGGACCGCCCTCTTTATTTCCTTCAGCGATTTTCTGAAAACTTTCCAGGTTTTGAATGATATCCTCATAATCCAGTTTGCTATGCATCAGCTTGAACTTATCAGGGCACAAATGGAATGCTACACGGATAAATTTTTCTTTTTTTGAAAACATAACGAGTCCTATATTGAAAAATTCTTCTCTTTCAACCTTCGGTACTAAGCGTATTACCGCATATTCATATATTTTATCCTCTTGCATTTTTGGCTTCGTTTACAAAGATTTGAGAATTTTCTAATCTGGTTTTCATAAACTGAAAATAGATCTCACGGATTTCATCAGGTGTTTCATCAGCGTCATTCCAATGTAACCAGTCTTCAGGAATTGTGTTGACAATCTCTCTGAAAAAAGTATCATTTAATATGCTGTGGGCAAACTGGTCAGCTTCATCCAGTTTTTTTGCTTTCGGAAGCAATACATGGTCTTTCACATATTTGAATGGTGTTTTTGCTGCTGTATCGAAATTCTGCCACGAATGATGGAAATAGAAAGAGGCCCCGTTGTCAATTATCCAGAGTTCTTTATTCCACATCAGCATATTGGTATTTTTAAAAGTACGGTCAATGTTGGTAATAAAGGCATCCAGCCAAACAATTTTTGAAGCCAGAAGAGGATCAACAGACACTCCCGGATCATAAGTGATAGATCCTGAAAGATAATGCAGTCCCAGATTTAAGCCTTCAGAAAACTTGAGCAGATCCTGGATCTCTTCATCCGCTTCTGTTCTGCCAAAGTCTGCATCAAGATTTACAAAAACGAGCTCAGGAATTTTAAGCCCTAAAGCTTCCGTGATTTTGCCTCCCAACAATTCAGAAATCAGCATTTTAACTCCATGGCCTGCGCCCCGGAATTTTAAAACATATTTGAAATCATCATCAGCTTCTGCCAGAGCAGGTAGTGAACCTCCTTCTCTTAATGGCAGAATGTAACGTGTGACGGTTACCGTTCTTAAATTCTGCATACCGCAAAAATAAGGTTATTTTTTAATAGTTTTTTTCATAAATTTCGATTAAAATTAATTCTCTTATTGTATGGATCTTACTGTCAAAAAGAATATACATTTGGAAAACACTGAGACAAGAAGCTTTCTTGCGGATGTTTTTTATATGAATGCCGAAAAGAAATTGCCATTAGTGATATTTGTTCATGGCTATAAAGGCTATAAGGATTGGGGAGCATGGGATGTAATGGCTGAGAAATTTGCTAAAGCCGGCTTTTTCTTTGTAAAATTCAACTTTTCTCACAACGGAACAACGGTTGGGGATTCCCATAATTTTGCAGACCTTGAGGCTTTCGGAAATAATAACTATTCCAAGGAACTTTCCGATCTTGGTGTGGTAATTGATCACTTTATCAAAGAACCTCAGGTAGATGATCAAAAAATAATTTTGATGGGACACAGCAGAGGAGGTGGAATTTCTATTATTAAAGCATTTGAAGATGAGAGGATCAATGGGTTGATTACCCTGGCCAGTGTAGATACCCTGGAACGTTTCCCTAAAGATGAAGCATTAGCGAACTGGAAGCAGGAAGGAGTTTATTATGCATTGAATGGACGGACAAAACAGGAAATGCCTCATTATTATCAGTTTTATGAGGATTTTGAGCAAAATGTAAACCGTTTTGATGTGGAAAGAGCTACAGAAATGGCTAAAGTTCATATGTTAATTATTCATGGAACTCAGGACGAAGCGGTAGAAGTAAAACAGGCAGAACATCTTCACCTGCTTCATCCGAACTCTGAACTGTTTCTTATTGAAAATGCCAATCATACCTTTGGAGCCAAAGAGCCCTGGATAGAAAATGACTTACCAAAAGATCTGAATACTGCAGCAGAAAAAAGTATTGAATTTATAAAATCAAAAATGTAATACGTTCCATGTCGGTAATCATAGATCAGAAATTCTGCCATGATATTAACCACCATATAAATTAATTATGAAAAAACTTATTGCAGGCGTATTCGCCTTATCGTTATTGGCAACAGCTGTCTCTTGTAAAAAAGAAACTAAAACAGAATCCTCAGCAAGCAGAGATACGTTGGCTACCGTAATGCCTAAAGATTCTACAGGAATTCCAAAGACAGACTCAGCAGCTGTCCCTTCCCAGGTTACAGCCTCCACAGACAATATTATTACTAAAAATGTAGGTAAATATCCGCATGATATCAAGTTGTTTGAGGACAAAAGCCTGACAGAAAGATTGAAAAAAGTGGTAGGTCCTGAGTATGCTGAAATGGTAAAATTCTTTAATGTAGAAAGCCGTATTGTTTCAGAGAACGGAATCTATAAACTGGATGGTTGTAAACAACATGACTGTCCGGGGTATTCTACTTCCATCTATTATGATGTAAAGAATGATAACCTGAATGTGGCTATTGATAAAAATGGAAAAGTAAGTGACTTTGCCGAAAAAGGTAAAATTACAGTTTCAGAAACACTGAAAGCAAAATAAAGAGGAGCATAAGCTTCCTTCGTTATTTAAAATAAAAAAGCCTGAAATCTCAGGCTTTTTTTATTTTATCGTTAGTACTATCCAGGCTTCTTCAATTTTACTTTCCAATAATAACTTCTGTGCATCCGCATGAATATGTTCATCCGCATGAAAGTCTCCTGTTGGCAATACTTCTACATTGGCAAGCATTCCAAGGTCATTTCCTGTGAAAATCTTACTGTATTTAATAGAATCAGGCAGAAGATCAAATCCAATTCCCTTTGTAACCAGGGGTTTTGGAACTTCAAAAAGACTGTTTTCATTGCTTCGGGAATACCAGTTGCCTCCTAGGCGGGCTACCATATCGAGTTTTTTCTGATCCAGGTTTCCAGCCTCATTCAGGTATTCTTCTCTGATATGAATCTTCTGAACTTCACAGATCACAAGATTTCCGGCTCCTCCCTGATCACCCAAAGATTTTACTTCTAAAACCTTGCATTCAAAATTGACCGGACATTCCTCAATCAGCTTAGGTTGTACCAAATCAGCATCTTTCATTGTCAGCCCTGATTTTATAAACTCATTGACTCCGGTTTCATATTCTGTGGAAGCTAAGGAAATTTGCTGAACAATTGGAAAATTTACTGTTCCAATCACCACTTCCTGAACTTCAAGAACATTTTCCAGGGTATGTTTGGTTGTATTATCACGCACTCTCCTCGATGGTGAGAAAATCAAAATCGGAGGAACGGTACTGAACATATTGAAAAAACTGAATGGTGATAAATTGATCGTACCATTTTTATCTACCGTAGAAGCCAATGCAATCGGGCGCGGTGACACGGCGGTCTGCATGATGGTTTGCAGCTGTACGGCGGTTATTTCAGAGGGGATTACTGTTTTCATATTTTTACTTTTAACACCTAAGTTATTTTTAGTTATTTCTTATTGCGTTTTATTGAAGTACACTTAAGTTTGAAAATCTACGATTTTCATTCTTTTGGAAGATCTTTAAATATTTTGGACGCAAAGGATTCACAACCTTCATGGTAAAGGTTTGTAACATTGAAGTTGACTAAAATTGAACGAGGTGCTTTTAAAAGGTTCATATAGTTTATAGTTTGTGCTTTATGAATTTGATGAATTTCGGCAACTGATTTTAACTCTAAAACGATTAATTCTTCAATTAAAAAGTCACATTTTACCTTACAATTTATATGGTTTCCTTTATAGGAAAATGGAATCTCAAGTTCACTTTGATATTTTAAACCTAACAGATCAAACTCTTTTTCTAAACATTGATGATAAACCTCTTCGTACAAACCAGGACCCGCTAGTTTATGTACTTCTATACAAGCGCCAACAATTTTGTAGGATAGCTCATTAATCAATTTTTGAGTAATCATCATGTGAGAAAAAAATGAAAATCGCAGATTTTCAAAAACTAAAGTGAACTCAATTTTTCCATTATTATTTAGCTTAAAAAACTAAAGTGTTTAAATAATTATTATACGGTTGGGATAATTTTACCTGAAACTTCACCAAAACCTACTCTTACACCATCTTTCTCAGCCCATGCTTTCATGGTAACCGTATCATTGTCTTCAATGAACTTTCTTTCTTCTCCGTTGCTTAATGATAAAGGGTTTTGTCCTCTCCATGTCAATTCAAGCATAGAACCGAAAGATTTTGGATCGCTTCCTGAGATAGTACCACTGGCATACAGATCACCTACCTCAACGTTGCATCCGTTTACAGTATGGTGAGCCAGCTGTTGCGTCATATTCCAGTACATGTGTTTGTAATTGCTTTCACTGATGAGGTTTTGTTCCCCATTTTCAGGCTGGATATAAACTTCAAGATTGATATCGTAGTTTTTGTCTCCTTCAAATTTTAAATAGTCTAACACTTCAGGGTCCTGTGTAGGAGAAGCGGTTCTGAATGGTTCCAGGGCTTCCAGGGTAACTACCCATGGTGAAATAGATGAACCGAAATTTTTAGCAAGGAATGGGCCTAGTGGCACATACTCCCAAGACTGTATGTCTCTTGCAGACCAGTCGTTGAATACCACCATTCCAAAAATAGCATCTTCAGCGTCTTTTGTAGAAATGCTTTCTCCCATCTCAGTATTTTTGTTGATGATGAAGGCCATTTCCAGTTCAAAATCCAATTGTTTACAAGGACCAAAAACAGGTTTTTCCACATCTGCAGGTTTCATCTGTCCTTTAGGACGATTAATGTCTGTTCCGGAAATTACAATTGAAGAAGCTCTTCCATGGTAACCTACCGGTAAGTGTTTCCAGTTTGGTAATAAAGCATTGGCAGGATCACGGAACATTTTTCCAACATTGGTAGCATGTTCAATGCTGCTGTAGAAATCAGTGTAGTTAGGAATGTGAAGAGGCATCATCATTTTCACTTTGTCAAGATCATAAAATGCTTCTTCAATGGTTTTCTGGTCTTTTGAAAGAGCAGAACCTTCCTGTAATAGCGTTTGAATTTTTGTACGAACAGCATTGGTAACCGGTTTACCCAGTTCAATAAATTCGTTGATGGTGTATGCTTCAAAAACATTGTCATCCAATCCTTCAATGTCTTCAAAATATCCAAGATCATACAAGGTTGCCAGATCTATAATCTGATCTCCGATCCTTGTACAGCATCCGATATATTCTTTATTAAAAACTGCGACTCCGAAAGGGATATTATGTATAGAAAAATCCGAATTTGAGGAATAGTCTACAAATGATTTCATAAGTTTATTAGATTTAAGTTAGATTAAAATAGCACCCTGAGAAACAGCTGTTTTCAAGATATTTATTTTGCCTTTTTCGAGTAGGATTCTTCATCAATCCATCGGTCTCTGGTATTGACATCAATGAGATAAAGAATATCCTTTTGCTTGGTGAGCATCAGGGTTTTAGTTACCGGCAGTGGAATTTTTTTATCTTCAAGCTTATCTGCTCTTAAAGAAATAATGTTTTTCTTTCTGATGATGTCACCTGTAAAAACATTGGAACTGCTTTCTCCGGTAGCTTTATCATCAAAAACTTCTACATAAGTAGCATTATTTCCTTTGATGATAATAAAATCTCTTTCCGTGTGGTCTGCCTCATCTTTAATGAAAACAAACTTTTTATTGTCAATATTTACATTGTCGAGATTCTGATTGATGCCTCTTCTTTCTTCAAGTTTGGTAAGAATTGCATCCAATGTTCCATATTGAGCTTTTAAGCCCAATGTTCCAAGGAATAGAGTTCCTATTAAAATTTTTTTCATATGCTGTGTTTTTATAAAAAAGTTTTGTCAAGACTTTGCATCCTGACAAAACTTAGTATATACTGTAAAATTAAAGATTTCCTCTTCTGTCCTGTTCTCTTTCCAGTGCTTCAAATAACGCTTTAAAATTTCCGGCACCAAAACTCTGTGCACCATGTCTTTCAATGATTTCAAAGAATAGGGTAGGGCGGTCTTCTACAGGCTTGGTAAAAATCTGAAGTAAGTACCCTTCTTCATCATGATCAATAAGTATACCTAAACTCTGTAATTTCTTAAGATCTTCATCAATATGACCTACTCTTTCAGGAACCATATCATAATAAGCTTCAGGAGGAGCGGAAAGGAATTCTACCCCACGTTTTTTTAATTCCGTGACTGTGTGGATGATATCTTTTGTAGCAACAGCAATGTGCTGTACCCCTTCTCCTTCATAGAAATCAAGGTATTCTTCTACCTGAGATTTCTTTTTACCTTCTGCAGGCTCATTGATAGGGAACTTTGCAAATCCGTTTCCGTTTGACATTACCTTAGACATCAAAGCAGAATATTCTGTGTTGATCTGTTTATCATCAAAAGAAAGGATATTCACAAATCCCATTACTTTTTCATACCATTCTACGGTAGGAATCATTCTGTTCCAGTCTACATTTCCTACGCAGTGGTCTACATACAATAAACCGGCTTCTTCAGGGTTGTAGTTGCTTTCCCATTTTTCATATCCTGGCATGAAAGCTCCTTTATAGTTTTTTCTTTCAATAAACATGTGAATCGTTTCTCCGTAAGTATAGATTCCGGACATTCTTACTTCACCATGCTCGTCAGTAAGTGTTACAGGCTCTAAATAGGGCTTTCCACCTCTTTTTGTAGTCTCTTCAAAAGCTGCATAGGCATCATCTACCCAAAGTGCCAAAATTTTTACTCCGTCACCATGTTTTTTTACGTGCTCACTGATTGGAGAGTCAGACTTAAGTCCGGTAGTTAAAACCAATCTTATTTTTCCTTGTTGAAGAACATAAGATGCACGGTCTCTTACTCCTGTTTCAGGACCCGCATAAGCTACAGACTGAAAACCGAAAGCGGTTTTATAATAATGGGCAGCCTGTTTTGCATTTCCTACATAAAACTCAATATAATCTGTACCGTTAATCGGTAAAAAATTCTCTGCTTGAGCAATTTTTTCGGCAAATGTTAGTGTTGACATGTTTTCTTTTTACTTTTATTTTATTGGTATGCAAATTACAAAAATCTTGGACATAGGGAAAATAATAAACAGAAATCCTGGTGTTTATTTAACATAAAGTTAAAGAAGAGTTCATTTAAGTATATTTAAGTTTCTTAGGTTTAGAATGGACCTCCTACATTTGTAATACAAAAGACAAGTGAAAAATAATATTTCGAACATGAAAGCCGCAGAAGATTTTCTGCGGCTTTCTTATTTTTATAAAACTTCTATTTTCCTGTTTAAGCTTCCTGCATCAGGATTGTAATTATCCCAGATCTTCCAGGTGTCATCTACCTTTCTGATAAAGTAAATTTGGGTGCTCAGCTGATTGACAAAATGCTCTTCGCCGGTTTCTCCTACTTTGAACAGAAGATTCCAAAACTCCTGAGATTCCAGTATTTTTTTATCAGGCTCATCTGTAACAATGTGGATGTCAAAAACTTCGTAATTGGACCGATTGTTTTTTGTGACCAGTTGAAAATCTTTGTCACACAGCTCTTTACTGTATAATGATGCCCTTTCTAGAAAAGGGGAATCATTAAATACCAGATCTTTAAAGATACCGGTATTATGATTAGGAAACTGTTTGTAAAACTCAAAAGCGGTGGCACAGTAATCATAAACCATTTGGGTTAGAAATGAATGATCATCAGCTTCCTTATCTTCCTGTTTTTTATGCCTCATAGAAAGGATGTAATCATTAAGATCTTTGTATCCCAGAAAGATACATATCTTGTCCAGAGTTTTTAAAAATCTGAGGTCGCTATGGGTTTTGTCCTGGTAATCGTTTTCAAAAAAACGTTGTAAAGTAACATGTGAAATAGTATTTCCTATTTCAAATTTTTTCCCTCCCTTCAATTCTTCAGCTTCTGATAATTCTTCTTTAATAATTTCGGAAAGGATAATATAATGGCTTCTTTTCCATTCACTCACATTCCCCAAAACAGAATTCCTTACCTTCGAATGCTTTTCAACTTCTTCTCGTATCGAATTATATATCGTTTTCAATTTCCTTGTTTTAGAATGATTTTATCAAATATACTGCCAAAAGGTTAATGTTTTATTATGATTCATGGAGTCTGGCATGAAAATACTTTTTTGATTCTAAATAAAAACAACTTTTAAGAGATTATCTGTTTGATTATTAATGTTTAAATCTTTCGAAAGCGGCTCTTTCCAGCATTTCTCTGTCATCCGGATGCGCAATACTGATCAGCTCTTGCGCCCTCTGGCGAAGATTTTTGCCATAGAGGTAAGCTGTTCCATATTCCGTAACTACATAATGAATATGACCCCTGGTAGTAACTACCCCTGCTCCCTGTTTAAGATATGGGACAATTCTGGAAACTCCTTTTCGGGTTCTTGAAGTGATGGCAATAATTGGTTTTCCGTCTTCACCCAATGCTGCTCCTCTCATAAAGTCCATCTGTCCTCCGATACCACTATACTGCATGGTTCCTATAGAGTCGGCACATACCTGGCCGGTAAGATCAATCTCAATAGCTGAGTTAATGGCTACCATTTTTTTATTTTTCATAATGTTAATGGGGAAATTAACTTCGCTCACATCTCTGAATGCAAAAACCGTGTTATCATCTACATAATCATATAATTTTCTGGTTCCAAAGCAGAAACTTGTGATGGTTTTATTGTCGTTATAGCCTTTGTATTTGTTGTTAATTACATCATTCTGAATAAGATCAATGACTCCATCACTGAGCATTTCGGTATGAATACCCAGATCTTTATGATTGCCCAGGCACTTTAAAACGGCATCGGGAATTGTTCCGATACCCATCTGAAGGGTAGACCTGTCTTCAATAAGCTCGGCTACATTTTTTCCTACAAGCATTTCTTCAGGACCTACTTTTGAACCATAATCTACTGTGGGAAGCTCTTCTTCATGCCATACCAGCTTATGAATCCTGCTGATATGGATCATTCCGTCTCCATGAGTTCTCGGCATTCTCGGGTTAACGATTGCAACGATGATTTTTGCAGTATCCACTGCTGATCTTGCAATATCTACAGAAGTTCCCAACGTACAGAAGCCATGTCTGTCAGGAGGTGAAACGGTTATTAAAGCCACATCCAGAGGCAGTATATTTTTTCTGAATAAAATAGGAATTTCGCTGAGAAATACGGGAACAAAGTCTCCTCTGTCTGAATTGACAGCATCACGAACCGGTGTGGAAACAAATAAAGAATTGACAAAGAAACTGTCTTTATATTCGGGTTTTGCAATTTCTACATTTCCCTGTTGGGTAATAGAAACCATTTCTACATTTTCCAACCGATGAGATTGTCTCGCCAGTTCATCAATAAGGTAGTTAGGAGTACATGCACTGCCATGGAAAAATACCCTGTTTCCACTTTTTATAGTATATATTGCTTCTTCAGCGCTTATGTAATTATGCATATTTTATTTTTTTTGATATTAATTTTTTATCTCATAAACACCTATCTTCTCTCAAAGATAAGCTTTATCGTCTTTACTTATTCTAAATATTGTAAGCGAATTAGAAGATTTTTATCATGTTAAACATAAAGAATTTAAAGAAAAAGCAAAAGACCGGATGCACTGCATTCGGTCTTTTTATAGGGTATCATTAATTTCTTAATTTAAAATAGGAGCTTCAGTTTTCTGCTTCATACTTCCTGTTTCAGAAAATCGCAAATGCCAGCTAAAAGCTTCTTCAAGTAAGTGAGGAGTGTGGCCACCTCTTTCACAGGCTCTGTCAAAGTAGGACTGCAGCTCTTCTCTATAATCAGGATGCACACAATGGTCAATTATTTTCTGAGCCCTTTCTCTGGGAGCTAAACCTCTTAAATCAGCCAGCCCGATATCGGTAACCAAAATGTCAACATCATGCTCTGTATGATCGGTATGAGAAACCATTGGAAGCACGTGGGAAATATTGTTTCCTTTGGAAGCAGCCTGAGTTACGAAAATACTTAAGTAAGCGTTTCTTGCAAAATCTCCGGACCCTCCGATTCCGTTCATGATTTTTGTTCCGCCAATATGGGTGGAATTTACATTTCCGTAAATATCAAATTCAATTGCTGTATTGATAGCAATGACTCCTAATCTCCTGATCAATCCTGGAGTATTGGAAATATTCTGGGGTCTTAAAACAAATTTTTCTCTGTATTTTGAAAGGTTTCCTAATACTCTTTCATAGCATTCCTGAGAAACCGTAATGGAAGATGCGGAAGCAAAACTTAGTTTACCGGAATCAATCAGATCAAAGGTACTGTCCTGAAGCACTTCAGAAAACATAGTAAGGTCATAAAAATTACTGTCCTTAAATCCTGTAAGAACGGCGTTGGCCACTTTACCAATTCCCGCCTGAAGAGGAAGTAATCTGTCTGTAAGACGTCCCAGAAGAACTTCATTTTCAAAGAAACCGAGGAGGTGCTTTGCAATAGCGGTTGTTTTTTCATCCGGTTCTGCAATATCTGCAGGGCTGTCTTTAAGGTGGGTAAAAACAATAGCCTCAATTTTATCAGGATCAATAGGAATACTTTTTCTTCCGATTTTGTTCCATGGGGCGACAATAGGAATAACGTTTCTGTAAGGATAATCTTCAGCCTGGTAGATATCGTGAATACCATACACTTCCTCAGGAACTTCGGTATTGATCTCGATGATGACTTTTTTGGCCAATGCCGCAAAAGTGACTGAGTTTCCTACAGAAGTTGTAGGGACAATGCTCCCGTCTCTTTCGATGTAAGCTGCTTCAATCACCGCCAGATCAATAGTCTGTAGGTTTTTAGTGTGAAGTAGTTCGGCACTTTCACTTAAATGCTGATCAATGAAGAGAATTTCGCCATTATTAATCTTATTTCTTAAAATGGGATCTACCTGGAAAGGCATCCTTTTCTTTAATACATTAGCTTCTGCTAATTTGCCATCGGTACCATGTCCTAATGAAGCTCCGGTCATTAGAGTGACCTTAATGTCTTCAGTTTTTCCTCTTTCAGCTAATGCCGGCAAAATTGCTTTGCTGTCACCTGCTTTTGTAAAGCCGCTAGATCCTATGACCATACCGTCTTTAATCATTTTTACAGCGTTTTCAGCTGTTGTCACTTTTTGGTGTAGACTTTCTAATCTGATTCTTTCTAACATGTAATCTTGATTTTGTGGTAACCACCATTACTTAGGATGTGTTATGAAAAATAATGGTGATTATAAATGTTAACCATCTCTCACAAATTTACGAAAAAAGACCCTTTAAATAAAGCATTCAAAGGGTCTTTTATATGTATTCAGCAGTACTTTTTATAAGAAATTGTTTAGGCTCTTTAGTATGGGATACATCTATTAGAATTTTTAACTCAAAATTTAAGATTCAATGTAGTTAAAAGTCACAGAACCTGTGTTTTAAACATTTTTATGAAACTTAAGGGCTATTTTTCTTGTTCAGCCTAAAGAATTAAAATCGTTTCAATTATTCCAGCCATGAAGTTTTGTATGACGGATCTTCCACTTTCAAAGCTTCTTCTGTAATTTTCAAAGGACGGAAGGGATCTACCATTACGGCATATTCTTCAGTAAATTTTTTACCAATACTTCTTTCCATAGCCCCCGGGTGAGGTCCATGTACAATTCCACCCGGATGAAGAGTGAAATCCATCAGGTCAATGTGGTTACGGCTCATAAAGTCTCCTTCTGTGTAGAACAAAACCTCATCAGAATCAATATTGGAATGATTGTAAGGAGCCGGAATAGCCATTGGATGGTAATCATACATTCTGGCACAGAATGAGCACACTACAAAATTATGAGCTTCAAAATTCTGGTGTACCGGTGGGGGTTGGTGAATTCTTCCTGTAATAGGTTCAAAGTTTTTGATATTGAATTTATAAGGATAAAAATATCCGTCCCAGCCTACTACATCAAATGGGTGTGTTGCATAGATGAAGTCTGTAATCTGGTTTTCTTTTTTTACTTTAATTAAGAATTCTCCCTTTTCATCTTTGGGTTCTTTGAAAACAGGAGCAATCATGTCTCTTTCGCAGAACGGAGAGTGTTCCAAAAGCTGTCCGAATTCATTTCTGTATCTTTTCGGAGTATAGATAGGAGAGTGGCTTTCCAGAACAAAGAACACCGTATTTTCAGACTGTAATTCCACCTGATAAATGGTTCCTCTCGGAATGATAAGATAATCACCAGTTACGAATTCAAGATCTCCTACAAATGTTTTTAAGATACCGGCTCCTTCATGAACGAATAAAAGCTCATCACACTCGGCATTTTTATAGAAATAATCCATTGATTTTCTCGGCTTTGCCAATCCCATTTTCAGGTCATTATTCATCAAAAGGATCTTTCGGCTGTCCATAAAATCATCTTCAGGAGTGACATTCATTCCCTTGAACATTCTTGGGGTAATATTTTTTTCTACCGCAATTTTCGGTGTCACATCCTTAGGTTCCCCAATTGATTTTATCTGTGTAGGGCGGTGAATGTGGTATAGCAGAGAAGAGATACCGTGAAAGCCTTCTGTTCCGAAAAGCTGTTCATAGTAAAATTTATCTTCCGGAGACTTAAAGATGGTATGTCTTTTTGGTGGGATGTTTCCCGATAAATGATATCTCATTTTACTTTTATATGTAGTTTCTCAAATTTAATCATTTTTCACGAATTGACTCAACCAAAATATTCAACATAGTGTTTCGTGTTTCAAAAATAATTGTTAGATTTGTCTAACAATTTTAATTTCATGAAACGAATATTATTTTCTATTACTTTTTTATCATCCTATTGTTTCTCTCAGGAGACAGACAGTTTAAGTTTACATCAAAATAAAAACATAGATTCAACCAGAATTTCAAAAAAAGAAATTAAAACCAGCAGTATTGAAGATGTAGTGGTTACCGGAACCATAAAACCGATGAGCAGATCCAAAAGTCCTGTGGCAGTAGAGATTTACAGCCAGAAATTTTTCCAGAAGAATCCTACTCCAAGTATTTTTGAAGCCATTGCTATGGTAAATGGAGTAAAACCTCAGCTGAACTGTTCCGTTTGCAATACGGGGGATATTCACATCAACGGACTGGAGGGTCCTTATACCATGATTCTGATTGACGGAATGCCTATAGTAAGTTCGCTTTCTACGGTATATGGTCTAAGTGGAATTCCGAACAGCCTGGTGGATAGGATAGAGGTGGTAAAAGGCCCGGCTTCTTCTATTTATGGTTCTGAAGCCATGGGCGGAGTAATCAATATTATTACCAAAAACGCATTGACAGCCCCAAAATTGAGCGTGGATCTGATGACTACGACATGGAGTGAGAATAATCTGGACTTCTCTACAAAGTTTAATGTAGGGAAAAACGCGGCGTCCTTGCTAAGTTTAAATTATTTCAGTTTTCAGGAAAAAATAGATCAGAATAAAGATAATTTTACCGATACCACTTTACAGAGCCGAATTTCTGTTTTTAACAAATGGAATTTTAAAAGAAAAGAAAACCGCCAGGCGAGCTTTGCCATGAGATATCTATATGAAGACCGTTTCGGAGGAGAAATGCAGTGGAATAAATCCTACCGGGGAAGTGATGAAGTATATGGAGAAAGTATTTATACCAACAGAGCAGAGGTTTTCGGTTTGTATGAATGGCCTATGAAAGAGCATATTGTCACTCAGTTTTCTTACAATTATCATGACCAGAATTCTTTTTATGGAGCTAATCCCTTTAATGCACTTCAAAAAGTGGCTTTTGTACAAACGTATTGGGACAGAAGTTTTGGGAAACATGATATCACGGCCGGGCTTACCTTCAAAAGAACTTTTTATGATGATAATACACCGGGAACGCTGGGAGCAGACGGAATCACCAATGCACCGATGAAGTCTCCGATCTGGGGAGCATTTATTCAGGACCAGTGGGAAATTAATGATAAAAATACGCTGCTGTTGGGCTACCGATATGATTATGATAAAGTACATCATTCGGTGCATTCCCCAAGATTGGCATGGAAATTTTCACCGAATCCTTACCATACTCTGCGTTTCAACTTTGGAACGGGGTTTAGGGTTGTGAACTTGTTTACCGAAGACCATGCAGCCTTAACGGGTTCCCGTGAAGTGGTCGTAAAGTCTGATCTTAAACCTGAAAGGTCGGTTAACGGAAACCTGAACTATATCTGGAAAATTCCTGTGGGTACCCGTATGGTGAATCTTGATGCTTCTGCATTTTATACCTATTTCAGTAATAAAATTGTAGGTGATTTTGATTCTGATCCTGATAAAATTATTTATGATAATCTTCATGGATATGGAATTTCAAGAGGAGCTTCCCTGAATGTAGATTTCAGCTTCAGCTTTCCTTTAAGTGTCAACTTAGGAGTAACTTATCTTGACGTATATCAGAAATTTGATAATGAAAATCAGAAAACACAACAACTGCATGCCCCAAAATGGAGTGGAACCTATAACCTGACGTATAAATTCCCAAGTAATCTGACGGTAGATTTTACCGGGCAGTTTTATGGTCCCATGAGACTTCCTGTTTTACCTAACGACTTCCGTCCCGAATATTCACCATTCTATTCTTTGGCCAATATTCAGGTTTCAAAGAGCTTTAAATCCGGTTTTGAAGTGTATTGTGGAGTGAAAAATTTATTCAATTTTACTCCCAAAGATCCTTTAATGAGACCGTTTGACCCATTTGATAAACATGCTGATGATCCCATCAGCAATCCCAATCATTATACTTTTGATACGGCTTATGGGTATGCTCCTATGCAGCGTATCAGAGGGTTCCTGGGAGTAAAATATACTTTGAAATGAAAAAATTAGCTTTATTTTTAATGTTAGTGCCCTGTTTTTATCTGTCTCAGATGAAGACAGGCACTTTTTCTGAAGTAGAGGTTTTGCAAAAAGAAGATGCCAGGCCTACTGTTATTCATCTTTATACAGACTGGTGTGCGGTTTGTAAAATTGAATCTTTCCGTTTGAGCAAAGATAAAGACCTTGTTACAATGATGAATGACCATTTTTATTTTATCAATTTTGAAGCAGAAAAAACAAAAGAAAAAATTTATTTTCAGGATCATGAGTTTAATTATTTATCCAATGGGAGCTCAGGAATCCATGAGTTGGCACTGGCATTGTCAAAAAATAAAGATCAGCCTGTATATCCACTGTGGATCATCCTGGATAAAAACCAAAAATTGGTCTATTATCATGAGGGACAGTTTACTGCTGAAAAAATGAAACAGAAGCTGTTGGAAATTTTTGCTTTGTAAGTAGGGTGGTTTTTGTTGGAAAACGCAAGGTCGCAATTTTTTCTTTTTATTATGCTTTAAGGTGCAAGGATTTTATCTGTGATAAAATTGTATATTCCTAATACTATATTTGTAAATCCTTGCTGAAAACCTTTGATTCCTTTCACCTTTGCGTTTGTCCAATCTTATAAAGTTTTTTTCATTTCCCGCAGATCCCGCAGATTTTTTCTTTAACGTATTTTGAAATTAGTGAGAACTACTTCAATCTTTCAATTTTTAAATAATTAAATCTTTCAATTATTCTACCCCTGAGCACTTGCATCTATTAGCACTGCCAGCTGAATACACGGTTCGTTTGAGCGGTTGCTCCAGGCATGATTGGTTCCTCTCTGAATGACAATATCTCCCGGTTTCAGAAGTGTTTCGCCTTCTTCCATGATGAGGTAGAGTTCACCGGAAAGAATAATAATATAATCCAGTGTCGGTGTCTGATGCATCATCGGATGAGGTTCATTCTTTTTCCATTCTATCCCCAGATCTTTATCCGGAGGTACCACTACATATCGAAAGTAGGTTCCATTCTTTGGCGTTTGCGGAAATCCGGTATTAGGAATTGGGGTTTCAAAGTCTAAGCCTGCCGGCGTTTGTTGGGTATTCCATACATCGGAAATAATAAGTCCGGGGAAATGTTCTACTGCATTTGCTACAGGCTGATCTTCGATAATAACAGATTTTCCGCTTTGAATACCTGTTACAATGCGTCTTGGTATTTTATTCATAAATTAATGTTTCATAATGAGTTTATGGCCCTGGGCCTGATTATTTTTAAGAAGAGAATGAGCCTGAAGGACCGTTTCTAAGGATAAATTCCCTATAATTTTATATTGCGGAGGAAGAATAGCTCCGTTTTCAATGAGTTTTGATATTTCCTCCAAGCTGTTTTTGTAATATCCATAATCTTTCACCATACTGTAGGTGTAATTAGAGATATTCATAATCAAACTTCCTTTGTTGAAAAGGTGCTCATGGGCCTCTTTAGTCACCAGGGCGGTAACGTCTACATAGGTTCCGTTGATTTTTAATACATTGGCTGTGACTTCTGACATATGATTGCCTACCAGGTCTATTCCAATATCGAAAGACTGACCCTTATTTGCTTTTAAAAGGTTTTCAATAAGGTTTTCCTCTTTATAGTTGATGATCTGATGGCTTTCCAGCCCCATATTGAGAAGGATTTGTCTGTTGGCTTCACTGCCAACCGTTGCAATGATCTTCCGGATATGATTAGCCAGTAATAATTTGATCAGGAAAGAGCCCAACCCTCCTGTAGCGCCTGTTACAAGAATGGTATTTTCGGGGTTTAATTTCAACCGTTTAAAGATCTGCAGAGATGTGAGGCCAGCGGATGGGATAGATGCGGCCTGTTCAAAGGATATATTTTGAGGTTTGAGAGAAACAATGGCTGCCGGAACACTGATATATTCTGCATAGGTTCCGTTGCTGCCCATAGAGCCGCTTCCTGAGAAAACTTCATCTCCAATATTGAATTCAGAGACCTCTGTTCCTTTTTCTACAATAATTCCGGACAATTCCCGGCCCAATATTGGTGAACTGATCAGTTTTCGCTCCAGTTCATTTTCCAGCATCTGATAATCGATGGGGTTGAAGCCACTTGCTTTGATCTGAATTAAAACTTCATTACTTTTTACCTGTGGTATTTCTATATTCCCATCTTCCAGTTGGAAATTTTTATTTAAGATAACTACTTTCATATGTTGATATTTATTTTTTTAAGGTCATATGCAATCGCAAGATCATCTGTTTGCATTTGAGAAATCATAGCGATTTCACCCCGTTCATTTGATACACAAATGTAAAGAGGGAATAGTTTATATTTGCTACTAGTTAACAAATGGTAACTAGTTACCTTCATGAAACTATTATGGCAAAAATCATTGAAAACGGAATAGAAAGAGAAGCGAGCTGCACGGAAGAATTGTTCGCGATGCGTGATAGTCTGGATGTATTAGGCGGAAAATGGAAACTGATGATCCTGCGATACCTGACCAACAGGCCTGATCAGAAAATTCATTTTAAAAAACTGGAGCGCAGCATTGAAGGAATTTCTGCTAAAATGCTGAGCAAAGAACTGAAAGAAATGGAAATCAACCTTCTTATTACGAGGACGATTCAGGATACAAAACCCATCACTGTTACTTATGCTGTTACCGAATATGGGAAGTCGGTATTTCCGGTGACGGAGACATTGGTTAATTGGGGAATACTCCATCGGGAGAAGATCAAAGAATCCATGAATTCTTCTGAATCATAGATGACAAAAAAATCCTCAGACTCCTGAAGAGTTGAGGATTTTAGATGAGGGTAATAGTACCGGTCCGTTACTTTTTATCTAGCCATAATTTTACCAGTTCAGGATGTTCTTCCACCCATTTCATGGCAGTGGCTTCCTTATTTTTACTGTGTTCCATTTTGAGTAAAAGATCAGCCATATGTTCATCATCAAAATGTACTTTAGCAAAGAATTTGGTCAACTCCGGATGATCTTTACCAAAGCTTTTTCTGGCGTAAGTTTTAATCTGTTCAGCTTCACCAAATACCTTTTTAGGATCATGAAGAAACTTAAGTTTCATTTTTCCAAACATCCAGTGAGGCTGCCATCCAGCTACAACAATCCATTGTTTACGTTGTATGGCATTCTGTAATTCAGTGATCATAGCAATGGTAGAAGAGTTGATTTGTTTATAATCCAGTTTATAGTCGATAATAGCCTGATCTGTTCCGGATGTCAGTCCTGCTCCTTTCTCAATTCCAATGATTCTCTGATTGAATTGATCCTTATGCTGATTAAGCTCTTCAATGGAATTAACAGGAATGTATTCCGGGACTACCAATCCTATACGGCCGCTATCATAATTTGTTCCTATATTCACTAGTCCCGGAAATTTAGCTACCTTTTTAGCGTGCGTGTAAGGTAGCCAAACTCCCATAAAAAGATCCGTATCTTCATTATTCATCGAAGCCAGAATCATATCTGTAGAAGCTTTTTGAATAATAACATGATATCCCTGCTGATCCAAAATAGCTTTGGCAACATGCGTCATGGCAACATCTTCTGCCCAGCCATCTACCATCCCGATGGTGATATATTTAGAGTTTTTTATATTTTCACATGAATTTAATATAGAGCATATTCCCATTAAAATTGGGAAAAATAGATATTTTAAATTTTTCATCTTATTGTTTTTTCTTTACAAATCCTTGAGTAATCCGGTCGAGGATAATAGCTAAAATCACAACGGATAATCCACTTTCAAATCCTAATCCGATATCCAGATTATTGATTCCTTCCAATACTTTTTCACCTAAACCGCCTGCAGCAATCATTCCTGCAATAACGACCATAGATAAGGATAACAGTATCGTTTGATTGATCCCTGTTAAAATCGTTTTCATGGCTAAAGGAAGTTCTACTTTAAATAATATCTGGCGGTTGGTAGCTCCAAAAGCCCTCGCTGCTTCCACAATATCTTTCGGAACAGCTTCAATTCCCAATGTCGTTAACCGTACAGCTGGTGGCATCGCAAAAATAATCGTTGCAAAAGCACCCGGTACTTTACCGATACTGAAAAATAATACAGCCGGAATCAGGTAGACAAATGCGGGCATTGTTTGCATTAAATCCAGTAATGGGCGGATAATTTTTGCGGCTATTTTGCTTTTGGCAGCCCAAATTCCTAAAGGGATTGAAATGATCAATGCAGTAATGGTTGCTACAAAAATAAGGGCAAGGGTTTCCATGGTTTCTTTCCATAATCCCATTAAAAATATTAAACTCAATCCAGCTACAGTCACCACAGCGATGCCTTTTCCGGCTTTCCATAATGCCAATAGCGTAAAAAAGAGGATGATAACATAAAAGGGAGTGTTTACCAAAACCCATTCAATCCCCATAATAGAGGAGTTTCCTACATGTTTTATAATATCAAATACAGGTTTTCCATTTTCTGTGAGCCAATTGATTGCAGTTTCTACATATTGACCTATATCTATAGTTTTATTCATCTTATTGATTGTTTGCGATTTCTTTTAATTCAATGATCTCTTCTTCGTTAAACTTTGTAGCTTCTATGATGAGAGATAGCTGGGTGATAAGACCTAAGAATTTATTGTTTTCATCTACTACGGCAATGGCTGATTTACTTCCGGAAATTAGCGGTAACATTTCTTCTACAGTCACCTCCGGATAAACGGAAGGAACGTTGCTGTTGATAACCGATTCTACCGTGGGTTCTTTTTTCTTTGCAATTCTGACGATATCATTAAGCGTGACAAACCCCAGAAATTTATTTTGAAAATCTACAACAGGTAAGTTTTCTAAACCTGTTGCTCTCATTTTTCTTAAGGCACCTTCAGGTCCGTCTTTTCTAAAACGCACTACCGTAGCTTTGTCAAACATCAAAGATTTAGCGGTAATAATTGTTTTACGATCCACTTTCTCTACAAAGGCTTTTACATAGTCACTGGCAGGATTGGTTAAAATATCCTCGGCTGTTCCTATTTGTTCTATGACACCATCTTTCATAATGACGATACGGTCTCCAATTTTAATGGCTTCGTCCAAATCATGTGTAATGAAAACAATGGTTTTTTGCAATGTATTTTGCAATTCAAGCATTTGATCCTGCATTTCAGATTTTATCAAAGGATCCAGTGCGGAGAAAGCCTCATCCATCAGCAATACTTCAGGGTCGTTGGCCAAAGCTCTGGCTAATCCCACTCTCTGCTGCATTCCTCCTGAAAGTTGGGAAGGAAACTGGTTTTCGAAGCCATTTAATCCCACAATATCCAGTGCTTTCTGAGCTTTTTCATCACGGGAAGCTTTATTTTCTCCCCTGATTTCCAGGCCGAAACCTGCATTGTCTAAAATAGTATGATGGGGTAGTAATCCAAATTTTTGAAATACCATACTCATTTCCGTTCTTCTTACTTCCAGAAGCTCTTTATTATTTTTACCGGTAATATCATCATCATTGATAAATACTTTTCCTGAAGTGGGCTCATTCAGCCTGTTAAGGCAGCGTAGTAAAGTGGATTTTCCACTTCCTGATAATCCCATAATCACAAAGAATTCACCTTCATAGATTTCAAAACTGGCTTTGTTGATTCCTACCGTGCAGCCTGTTTTTTCAAGAATTTCCTTTTTGGAAAAACCTTTGTCTAAAAGTTCCTGTGCTTTTTCTTTGTTTTTGCCAAAAATAATAGTCAGATCTTCAACTTTAAGTTTTACTTTTCTACTGTTTTCATTTTTTTCCATATTCAGAATTTTTCAATTAATAAATGATATAAGAAATTGTAAACCAATTTATTATTATGCCTTTATCTTAGTTGTTCTGTTGATGGTAATAGTAAAAAACATCTATATAAGCTTCTGGTGATAAAAGCTTTTCACAAAAAAATAAGACCATAAAGACCCCAGGCCTTATGTTTATTTTAAATATGTCAATAGATTATACTCTAGAAAAAGAGTGTATCATGTAAAAAGAAATTAATCTTTTACATAGATTCTACAATTAAATTACTGATGAAGTAATTAAAGATATGTGTACTGAACAACTTGAATTTCTACATTCCATCAAAATGCAGATCAGCATAAAAAATCTGTATATCAATTTCTTATGACGGTGCAAATTTACAAATTTTATATTAAATGGATTTTTTGAGCCTTAAGAAGCTGGTTTTAAGTCTAATGATGGAACAAGATATTCATAGCAATTTTACCCTTATCATTCAAGATAAAAGAGCACTTATAGAATCAATATTTTTAAGAAATTTTTTTAGAATATGGCCGATGAAATTATTTCAGTAAAACAGCAATAATTGCTAGTATTGCAGGAAGTGCCTGTACAAAAAATATCTTTTTGGTAGCAGAAATAGCCCCATAAATTCCGGCTACAGCTACACATCCTAAAAAGAATAATGCCACATTATCCTGCCATTGAGGGTCTTTGATCAGAAATGACCAGATGAGTCCGGCAGCCAGAAAACCGTTATACAGGCCCTGATTGGCTGCAAGCCCTTTAGTGGGCTTAAACATTTCTGCAGGCAGTGCTGCTTTGAAAACTTCTTTACCTTTTGTTTCCCAGGCAAACATTTCCATCCAGAGAATATAGATATGTTCTAACGCAACAACTGCTATTAGAATTTTAGCAATGAGTTCCATGATTTACGATTTTGTCATTGTAAAACTAAAAAAATAAAGTTAAGTTTGAGTATTTAAATCTAAAGATGGATAGTTTTAAGATACATTTAGACAAATTTATCAGTGTAACCGAAGAGGAATATGTTTCTATTCTTTCTTTTTTTAAGGTACTGGAAGTCAGAAAAAAGCAAAACTTAATGCTTAATGGAGAAATTTGTAAACATATGTATTTTGTCAATAAAGGCTGTCTAAGAAAATTCTTCATCAATGAAAAAGGGGTAGAGCAAACTACTGAATTTGCTATAGAAAACTGGTGGATCACAGATACATTTGCTTATGAAAGACAAATACAGTCTGATTTTTCTATTCAGGCAGTGGAACATTCTTCTATTTTGGTCATTGATCTGGAAAACCAGGAGCTGTTACTGCAGAAGCATCCTATTATGGAGCGCTATTTCCGAATGATTTATCAAAGAGCTTATGCTGCATCAGAGAGGAGAATACGATATTTGTATGAAATGTCCAGAGAAGAATTATATGTTCATTTTAGTACATTATACCCTTGGTTTATTCAAAGGATTCCACAATATCTGATCGCTTCCTTTTTAAATCTTACTCCGGAATATCTCAGCGAAATCAGAGCAAAATTACGATCTTAAACCAGTTTAAGTTTTTTACCATTTATAATTTGGAAATTTGTCATGTTATTAAAAGCCAATACAATGACAGATCAACAGAATCAATTTTCGCAGTTATTTTTAAGATTAGCACTTTCAGTGACTATGCTCTCTGCAGTAGCAGATAGATTGGGTTTTTGGGGCGCCAACGCTGCATGGGGAAATATGGCCAATTTTGAAGCATACACAAGAAAACTGACATTTTTTCTTCCCGAAGCTTTAAGTACTGTGTCAGCATATGCTGCAACATGTTTGGAAATCCTATTTCCACTGATGCTGATTTTAGGTTTTAAAACAAAAATTGCGGCATATGGAAGCGGTTTTCTCTTGTTGATTTTTGCAGTGTCAATGACTATTGCATTGGGGATCAAAGCCCCCCTTGACTATTCTGTTTGGGTAGGATGTGCAGGGGCATTTTTATTGGCTTCTCAACAACAATATTCCTTTAGTATAGATCAATTAACCAAAAAATAATATCATAATGAGCGCAAGATTAAATATTGCAACAGTAGATTCAGCAGCTTATAAAGCGATGATGGGATTGGAAGGATACCTACAGACTATTTCTTTAAACCACATTCAGAAAGAATTAATTAAAATCAGGGCTTCACAGATTAATAAATGTGCTTTTTGTCTTGATATGCACACGAAAGATGCCATTAAATATGGTGAAACCCCTCAAAGAATTTTTATCCTTGACGGGTGGAGAGAAGCCAAAGATTTATTTACAGAAGAAGAGCAGGTACTTTTGGAAATGACAGAAGAGATCACTTTGATCAGCCATGCAGGTTTGACAGAAGAGACTTTCCAAAAAGCCAAGTCAATTTTTGATGAAAATCAGATCGCACAGATCATCATGGCTATTGTAACCATCAATGCATGGAACAGAATTGCGGTAAGTACTCATCTTCCGATTGCAAAATAGAAATAAAGTAAGAAAGCTGGAAACATGGAGAAGGAAGTTCATGAGGACGGTTTCGCTGCTTGTCGTTTACTTTGTAAAAGAGCTTTTCAAAACTGAAAAGCTCTTTTTATGTAAACACAATGAGGCGGAGTAGTCCTTGCCAGGTATTAATTCTAAAAATAAATTCTATGGGTTAGTCTTATTTTTTCAAAACACGAATCACTTTGTCTCACTGTTTATTACAGCATATTATAAGTTCTTTTATTGCTGAGAAATACGTAATGGATTTAATAGATAGCTACAGGGTTTACATTCACCTGAGTAGATCCTACATATAAAGGTTGTCCCAGTACAAACAGAAACTCCCATACTTTTTGTTTTACCAATGGGCGGCTGTCAATCAGTTCCAGATTGTAGATTCCTTTTTTGGCGAGCATAAATTGGTTGATTGGAAATTCTTCCTTACTTTTTGGATTCGGATAGACTTCTGAAGCCCACGTATCACCACCAAAAGCAACAATTCCCTGGTCTGCAAGCCATTTTGCGGCTTCCATCCCGATTCCCGGCTCTGTTTCCAGAAACTTTTTATTGTCTTTACCTATCAGTTCAAGCCATCCGGTATTGAAAAGAATGATGTCTCCTTTTCTTAAACTCAGTCCCTGTTTCTTTAAAACTGATTGAATATCATCTACGGTAAATTCTGTTCCTCCCGGAACGATTGATTTTCCATAATGAGCGGTCATATCAAGGACTATACCTCGGGTAACAAAAGGAGGAACTTTTTCGACTCCCAGTTTTTTTACCCCTTCTACACTTACAAAATCGGTAGCTTTATTTCCGTTGTAGTAGATATTGTCAATACCGATATGCCCAATACCATTAAGCTGTGTTCCCACTCCGGTCCAGCCGTTTACCAGTTCATCATTGAAGGTGAATTTATTGGGGCCTATACTTTTTCCGGCCTGTTCTCCGGGTTGGATATTGTATAAATTGAAACTTCTGTGTCTGAAAGCAGGAAGATTTTTATCAATAGGAACGGCAAGAGCTAGTGTTTTACCCTGTTTTACCAGTCCTAAAGCTTGTTTTACTACCTCAGGGGTCAACAGGTTAGCGGCTCCTATTTCATCCTGTGCCCCGTAAGCAGAAGGGTGCCACGATTGATCTTCAGGATTGACCAGGGTTTGAGCCTGTAATGTTACGCTGTTTATAGTCAATAGGGTGACTAATCCGAACATTTTGATCAGATTCTTTTTCATTTTTTTTATGATTTATGAGGTAAGAGAAATGAAGCTGGAAGTTCTTATCAGTATGTTGATTGTACTTCCAGCTTTATATTATATTTCGCTCAAAGCAGAATTGATAACGTTCAATTCTTCCTGTGAAAGATCAATAGACATTGTCTTTGCGTTTTCAATAGCTTGCTGAGCATTTCTTGCTCCTGCCAATACTACGGTGATTGCAGGTTGCAGCGTTGTCCATCTTAATACCAGCTGAGAAAGGCTGGCTCCTTTTTCCTGAGCAATAGGTTCTATTTTTTCTAAGAACGTTTTTACTTTATTTACATCAAACTGGGAGAAATAACCGTTTCTGTGGTCGTTGTCTTTCAATTTGTTTTCTTTGAAATATTTACCTGTTAAAAGACCTCTTTCCATAGGACTGTATACGATAATTCCTGAATTGTTTTCCAAAGAATAAGGAACAAGATCATTTTCAATACTACGGTTCAGCATACTGTAAGAGACCTGGTTGCTTGCCAGTTTCAAAGTTCTGTTGGCTTCCTCCATCTGAGCTACACTGTAGTTACTTACTCCTGCAGAACGGATTTTTCCCTGTTGGATTAATAGTTCCATGGCTTCCATTGTTTCACTGATCGCAGTAGTGCTGTCCGGCCAGTGAAGTTGTAAAAGATCAATATAATCTGTGCCTAATCTTTTTAAACTTTCTTCAACTTCTTTAATGATATTTTCTTTGGAAGCTAGCTTATAAACAGGGATTGTTTTCCCTTCGTCTTCAGCATCAAAGAAAAATTCTCCTTTGCCATTGTTGCTTCCGTCCCATACTAAACCAAACTTTGTAAGTAATTGGATTTTTGAACGGTCTTTCCCTTTGATGGCTTCCCCGATCATTTCTTCACTCAATCCGAAACCATAGAATGGTGCAGTGTCGATAGAAGTTACCCCGTGGTCCAGCGATGCATGAATAGAGTTTATAGAATCCTGTTTTTCATTACCTCCCCACATATTGCCACCGATGGCGAAAGCCCCGTGTGTGATGGTTGATAATTCTAAATCTGTATTTCCTAATTTTCTATATTCCATTTTTTTTATTTTAAAATTTTGTTTATCCCTTATTAAAACCACTCCTTCAAATCTTTGATTTACCACCTCTAAGGAAGAGAGAGCTCTTACAGTTTTAATTCTGACAGTAGTAAAGGTTTTTGAGAGTACTTAAGTACTTCTTAAGTGTTAGGTTTTAAGGATTAAAACTGAGTTGTTATTTATTTAGTTCTTTTAAAATTGCTTCTCCAACGCTTTTTGCAGATTGTGGATTCTGTCCTGTAATCACTCTTTGATCAGCTACTACATGATTCTGCCAAAGACCTGATTTTTCAAATTTAGCTCCTCTTTCTTTCAGTTTATTTTCCAATAAGAAAGGAACAACATCTGTCAATTTTACTTCAGATTCTTCTTCGTTGGTAAAAGCATTGATTTTCTTACCGTCAACGAGGTACTTCCCGTTCTTAAGCTTAATATTTACCAGGCCTGCAGGACCATGGCATACACCTGCTACAATACCGCCATTTTCATAAATAGTTGAAGCGATATTTGCCAATTCAGTATTATCTGCAAAATCCCACATTGCTCCATGTCCTCCTGCATAAAAGATTGTTGAATAATCTTTAGGGTTAACCTGAGATGGAGTCAAGGAATGATCAATCTTGTTTTTATATTCTTTATTTTCCCAAAACTCTTTGTTGACAGGATCTTTTAAATCGAATCCATCTACCGGAGGAGTTCCGCCTTTAGGACTTACAAAATCGATTTCATAACCTGCCTGGTGAAGAACTTCCCATGGATGAGAAACTTCTCCCAAATAGTATCCTGTGTCTTCACCCGTATTGCCTTTCTTATCATGGCTGGTTACGACAAATAAAATTTTCTTTTTCATATGACTCGTTTTTTGGTGTTGTGCCTGAATAAATCCTATCATGAACAGGCTAAGACATAAAAGTGCCAGCTTTTTCATAATTAAATAATATTCGTGATATAAATTTGAGGTTTTTCCTGAAGCTTTATATCAACCAAAGCTCCGAAAGCCTGAATATAAGGCTGCTGATTATGCTGTGCCAGCCCTTCTTCACTTTTCCAGATTTCATAGAAAATAAACTGGTTTTTATCTTCAATCCCCTGATGAAGGGTATACAACTCGCAAGCTTCTTCTCTTCTCGTTTCTTTTACCATATTCTGAAGAACTTCCAGTACTTCTGCCTGATGCTCTTCTTTGGATTTTATTATTGCTGTAAGGTAAATTTTCATAATTAAATAAAATTTTCGATTGATTTATATTGAGGGGCCCATCCCAATTCTGTTCTTGCTTTATCGGAATTACATAAACTGTTTGATGCAAATCCAAAATATCCACCCGCGGGACCAAATTGATCTACAGCATCTTGTATGCTGACAGATTGTGCAGGCTGTAATTTATAGTGCAGGCTTATGTGCTCAGCCAGATTTTTGATTGTTGAAGAACCGTTTTCTGCATAGTATATTGAACCGGGTTTTGCTTTTTCCAAAGCAAGTACATACATATCGGCTAAATCCTCAACGTGAAGGTTCGACCATATATTTTCACCTTTTCCAAAATAAACTCCAAATCCTTTTTCTTTGGATAAATTGATTAAAGCCGGAAGCTGAATGCTGTCTTTTTTCAGACCTAATCCCTCTCCGTAAACCATGGTTGGTACAATGACTATGCTTCTTATATTTTTTTTGGCGGATTGAAGCACATAATTATTGATTAATACCCTTGACGCCATTTCCAGCCTTGGATTCAGAGGGAAGTCTTCTGTAAAAATAAAGTCATTTTTTTCTCCGTTTTCTTTTCCTCCGAAAATGGCTGAGCCTGAGGTGAAAATAAAAGTTTTTCCACTCCCTTCCAAAGCATTTATAAAACTGTCTGCAGCATAGGCATCATCAGCGGAATCAGCAGTGTGGATAACGGCATCAACATGAGAAATTGCAGCATTCAGAATGGCTTCGTCATGTATATTTCCTATAATAGGTTCGATTCCTAACTGCTGTAGCTTTTCTGCAGCGGATGCATTGCGGACAAGCCCTGCTACGCTGTAGTTTTTTTCTAATAGTTTCTTTGCAACAGTACCACCAATATAACCGGTAATTCCTGTTATGAGTATTTTTTCCATTAGGCTAATTGTGGTTTTAGTTCCTGTTCAAATACGTTTTTAACATGCGCTCTGTAAAGCTTCATATCACGTTCTATATTGGCATTCTTTTCCACATCATGAAAGTGGAAGCTTTCCATTTTTTTTAAAGAAACAAAGGCATTCATTCTATGGAACCCAAATAATGGTCCTTCGTCTACACTTTTCTCACTGAAAAACTCTCCGGGAAGTGTAAAGGCTGTTGCAGGAGCGTTCCAGCTTGTTGTCAGCATATATTTTCTACCGCCAAGCATTCCTCCGGTACCATAGTTGATCTGCGGATTTACTGCATTTCTCCCGTCACTCATATAAATTCCTTTTGCATGACCTGCAGTGAAAACTTCATCAATATATTTTTTAAGACCATTCGGAAGCTGAAACCACCAGATCGGAGTGTGGTAAATGATATAATCTGCCCAAACAAATTTCTTTACTTCCTCATGTTTATCATAACCCTCACTTACGTTGGTGATCTGTACTTCTATGTTATCAAATGATTTTAGAACCTCTAGTGTATTTTCTGCGATAGTGTCATTATATTTTCCTCCGGAATGTCCAAAATTTTGCCCTCCGTTGATGATTAATACTTTTTTCATTTTTTTATGATTGTTTAAATTTTATGATGCAAAGTTAGGATGGATGGTTGTATAATAAAAATAGTATAAATTATACCGAAGTATTATAATAATGATAGTTTTAGTTTTTTGGATTCATTGGTTTTATTCGTTGTGTAAAAATTCACAATTGGATTTATGCAGCAAAACTGACCATTCATGGTTTTATGGTAAAATGTCATCTCCTATCTGAGCCAAAATTCCTTTCTCTCTTGTACATTTGTTATGATAAACAGAATGAATATGATACAGATTGCAGTTTTTAGTGATGTGCATGGAAATCTTCCTGCGTTGGATTCGGTGTTAGAGGATATGGAGAAAAGGGGAATCCGTCAAAAATTCTGTTTGGGAGATCTTGTAGATTTTGCTCCCTGGGGAAATGAAGTTACTGAAAAAATTAAAGACCTGAATATTCCCTGTCTAATGGGAAACCATGACGAAAGAATTGCTTTCGATATTCCTGTGGTTCCCTTATCTAAACATACCGAAGAAGAAACTCTTGCCCGTTTCGTTGCAATTGATCACTCTAAAAAATACATTACGGAATCAAATAAGAAGTTTCTTTCTGAGCTCCCTTTTCATTTGCAGTTAAATTATAAGATAGGGGAGAAGCACTGGAATATTCAACTTGTGCACTCAAGTTTATCGAGTAATGACACTTATCTGTATGAATCTGAAAGCGATGAGGTTTTTATAAAAATGTTGGAAGAATCCAGATCTGACGTTATTGTAATGGGACATACCCATTTATCATTTAAAAAACAGTTTGAAAATAATAGCTGGGCTCTTAATTGTGGATCTGTAGGGCGCTCTAAAGAAGAGAACAGATTAGCTTACTATTTAATTTTAACTTTGGATGAAGAAAAGATTATTCCGGAGATCATACAACTGAGCTATCCGCTTGATGAAACAGTTCGCCGGATTGAAGAAAGTGAAATTCCGGATTATTATGCCTCATTTCTAAGAAATGAACAGGTATCAATGTCTTAATTTTTTTTGAATATATATATATTGTATAGTTCTGAGGGGTATTATATTCATATTTTCTGAGAAAAACCACATTTCTTTTGTGCTATTGAGACATTCCCGGTTCATAAAAGGGATAATAAAATTTTATAGATTGAAAATATTGGATTTTACTGAGTTTTTTTGGAACTGTCAAGTAAAGATTAATTGTGTTTTTAATGTCTGATTTACAGTGTTTTGTAATTATTCGAACTTTGATTTGCAGGGAGTCGAACTTATTTTTTTATTAAAATCAGTTCGACTTTTTTTATTCGGTCTTTTCTGAAAATACTCTGAAGGATATTTGTGTCAAATTAAAATTTAGAAATCATGAAAAAAACAAGCTTTTTTATTTTTTTACTATTATCAGTATTTTGTATGTCACAATTACACAAAGGAAAAATAGACACTTTGCTTACTCCGGAAATTGGCGGAATAAAACAAGCTATAGATATTAAGACAGATGACTCCGGGAAACCTATACTGCTCTTTTTATCAGGAGGACCCGGAAGCTCAATGCGGAAAAATGCAAATTCTTTTACCGACCTTTTAAAAAACAGTTTCACCATTGTTCAATGGGATCAGAGAGATGCCGGAAAAACGCTGGAATTAAATCCTTCACCGGTCCAGCCTTCCGTTGAATTGATGGGGAAAGATACTTATCAGGTTATCAATTTCCTGAGAAAAGAATTAAAACAGGAGAAAATATATCTGTTAGGAAGCTCATGGGGGAACGCTTTAGGTTTCTACATCGTCAGAAATCATCCTGAGCTGTTACATGCTTATTTTGCGGTAAATCCTGTTGTAAGCCAGTTAGCAAGTGAGAAAGAATTGCTTCAGATTTTAAAAGATTATTTTAAAGAAGATCCTGTTGCCACTAAAGAGCTAGGAAGTGTACATATTCCATTCACGGTAGATGAGGACCTGTTTTATTTAAGAAAATGGCTCTTTTACAAAGACGGAAAAAAATATGTAACCGGTGAGGATTTCAAAAAAGGATTTCTTCAATGGTCAAAAACCTGGTCACCTGCATGGAATGAAGTGATGCATATTGACCTGCCCAAGACGTTAAAAAAAGTGGATTGTCCTATTTATTTCTTTGTGGGTAAAAACGATGTTCAAACTTCCACGAGAATTACAACTGACTATTTTAGAAAAGTAAAAGCACCCCGAAAAGATCTGTTTTTATTCGAAAATTCAGGACATCAGATACATAAAGATGAACCGGAAAAATTTCAGAATACAATCATTCATGTATTAAAGTAATCAAAATTTTAGAGGAAAGTTGAAGGGCGGAAGATGGGAGAGTGAAGCTTGCAGTTGCTATTGAAGAGATTATGTATTGTTGTTATCGGGTTAAGTAATTTAAATGATCAGTAAAATCAATAAAGTCAGTTATTATTGTTTAGAAAGCATATTAGCTCCTCTCTTCCAATTTCAAGCTTCTTGATATTATTAAAATAGCAATTAGTATTATAATTATTTTGTAATTTTGCATCAGAATATTAATAGATTAAATTATGGTCAATTTAGAATGGTATCGTACTTTTAAGGCGATCTATAAAACCGGGACATTGACTGGGGCAGCTGATGCTTTATTCATATCACAGCCAGGGGTGAGTTTACATTTAAGTTCACTGGAAGCTTATGTGGGATATAAATTGTTTGACAGAACGGGTAGGAAGATGATTCCAACAGAGCGGGGTAAAGTATTATTCAACGCAGTTGCTGAGCCTATTACCAAACTGGAAGATGTAGAGAAAAATTTCCAGAAATCTACGGAAAAACATACTCCAACCATCAGTGTGGGAATGTGTTTTGAAACTTTTCAGACGACTTTGGAGCAATATGTTTCTTCTTTGCCTTTTAATCTGATCATCAGCTTTGGAGAATATCCGGAAATGCTTGACCAGCTGGATAAAGGAATATTAGATCTTATCATCACTCCTAAAAAAGGATCTTCTCCTAATATAGAACATGAAGCTTTTTCTTCTGAACAAATTGTTTTGGTAGGGGGAAAAGAGGTGGATACAGATAGTTTTAAAAAGATTTTGAAAACAAAGGATGGGGAACAGATAGAAGAGTGGCTGAAAAAAGAAAAATGGTATGGAACCACGGGAGATATGGAACATCTATTCCAGTTCTGGACATTGAACTTTGGGCATAAGCCAAATTTTCGCCCGAATTTCATTGTTCCGAATTTAAACTCAATCATCCGTTGTCTGAAAGGAGGAGCCGGATTAGCGGTTATTCCTGATTTTTTATGTAAGAATGAAATTGAGAGCGGAGATGTAAAACTCATTTGGGAAGGGAAGAAAAAGCTGGAAAATACCCTCTATTTCGGATGCAGAAAAAAGACCAACTATCAATCGGAAATAGAACATATTAAAGGACTATTCCGCAAGATGATGGGTAAGTAAAATCATATCCCGCATTTGTAATCCGTTTTCATAAATAGGATCAGGATAATTTTCAATAAAGAAATCCTTGAGAATACCCTTTTTGATGAACCCGTTTTTCTCATAAAATCTGATCTGTTGGAAGCCTGTATCCGAGGTCCCAACAGTCAGCGTTTTATAGGAATATTCTTTTGCAATTTCCTTTGCTTTATTTATCAAAATACTTCCGATTCCTTTGTTTCTATAAGGGTCTACAACAGCAATATTTTTAATTTCCAATTCGGTATCACTGTTTTTGTACAATGCCATAACAGCAACATCCTGCAGGCCGTCCTGTAAAAGATAGATGTCAGAGTTGAAAATATATCGGTCAATAGCTTCTACAGTTTCATCTGCTAATAAAAGCAGCTTATAGGGAATTTCCGAACCTGATTCAATGCGGGTGAAAGTGAAATTTTCCATTACAAACTCATATGAATAATTGGATACTCCTTTCCTGAACCATCTTTTTCTGATCTTCCTACTGTTTGGAAACCCATCTTCTCATAAAATCCAATGGCTTGGGGATTCTGTTCGTTAACATCTACTTTGGTAAGGCCTGTTTTCTCTTTCATGAATTGATAAAGAACCTTTCCATAGCCTTTCCCACGGACTTCATTATGGATAAAAAGCATTTCCAAATTACCTTCAGCAACAGATGAAAATCCTTTACTTTCACCATTTTCAATAATTAAATAGACCTCCAGGTTGGGTAGATAGTCCCTTGGAATGGCTTCTTTGAAATACGTAAAATCTTCTTCAGAAAGAAAATCGTGGGTAGCCTTTACAGCAGATTCCCATATTTCCATGATTTTCGGATAATCTTCGGAAGTGGCAAGCCTTATTTGATGTGACATGATTTAAAATTTAGGCAAAAATAGAAAATTAGAAGTTAGGAAAAAGAGTTTATAATGTGTTGGAAAAACGCAAAGACGCAAAGAAGTTTCATGGTAAACAGTTTTTAAGACGCAAGAAAATCAAAGATTTTCAGTAAGTCTCATCAAGTAGAGTATTGCAGTTTTAGATTAGCAGCATTCCATTTTATCGAAGATAAAATCTTTGCGTCTTATGGCGTAGGGTATGTAAAAACCTTTGCGCCCTTGCGTTTCCAATATTAAATGAATTTTTTATGTTATAATGTGTTGGGAAAACGCAAAGACGCAAAGATTTAATAAGCAGGACTGTTTTTAAGGCGCAAGAAAATCAAAGATTTTCGGTAAGTCTTGTCAAATAGGATATTGCGGTTTTAGATTAGCAGCATTCCATTTTATCGGAGATAAAATCTTTGCGTCTTATGGCGTAGGGTATGTAAAAACCTTTGCGCCCTTGCGTTTCCAATATTAAATGAATTTTTTATGTTATAATGTGTTGGGAAAACGCAAAGACGCAAAGATTTAATAA